>JBBRUB010000053.1:0-10692 GCA_038248175.1 Cytophagales bacterium
CATCGAGCCACCAAAGGCAGAGCCAGTAAAGGTAGAAGCGGCTAAACCAGCCGTATCAACCCCAGTTGCTGAACATCCCAAAACGGCCAATCGCCCGCCCCGGACAGAAAGGCCTGCTCAAAAAGCTGCTGACCAAAGGCCAGCCAGCAATGTGGCAAAACCACCAGCCGATAAGCCCGCGCCAGCCGCTGGAGAAACCCCGGCTAAGCCGACCGAAACCATTCGGGCGGCAGGTAGCCATCAGTTGGGCGGACTTAAGATTCTCGGTAAAATAGAGCTTCCTGCGCCTAACTCACGACAGGGAAACAACAACAATAACCGACGCGAAGGCGGCAAGCGTAAACGTATTCGGGGTGCGCAGGGTCCCGCCGGTGGAGGAGCAACTCAGGCCGCACAACCGGGTCAGGGCAACCGTACACCCGCCAACCGCGCCCCTGGCGACCGCAATCAAAATCCAGCCGGAACCCCGCGCGATGGCAACCGCCCACCGGCTTCGGGTAACGCTACACCCAATACAAACACCAACAACACCAACAACACCAGCAATACCAATAACCGAAGTGGTGGGGGTGGAGGTGCCAATACGAATAATGCCAACCGGAGCGGAAACAGCCGCACTGCAGGAGGGAGCCGAGATCGAGGAACCGCTCGCCAGGCTCCTACCCAAGCCGATGTAAATAAGTCGATTCAGCAAACTCGCGACCGGATGCGCGGCAATACCCCCACCCGGGGTGCCGACCGCCGACGTGATCGCCGAAGTCAGCGCGAAGATGACCGTCGCGCCATGAACGAGCAGGAAGAAATGGAGGCCAAAATCCTCCGCGTCACCGAGTTCGTATCAGCCAACGACCTGGCGTCGCTTATGGATGTTTCCATAAACGAAGTCATTTCGGTATGTCTGGGTCTTGGCATGTTCGTCTCGATAAATCAGCGTCTCGATGCTGAAGCTATTACGGTCATTGCCGATGAGTTTGGATACGATGTGCAGTTTATCTCGGCAGAAGACGAAACCGAAGCGGGTGTCGATACGGAAGCAGACAATCCGGAAGATCTCCAGCCCCGCGCGCCTATTGTGACTATTATGGGTCACGTTGACCACGGTAAAACGTCGTTGCTTGACTACATCCGTCGCGAAAAAGTGGCGGCTGGTGAGGCTGGTGGTATCACCCAGCACATTGGCGCGTACAGCGTAAAAGCCAGTAAAGATCGAACCATAGCGTTTTTAGACACACCGGGCCACGAAGCTTTTACGGCCATGCGGGCACGGGGAGCCAAAGTAACCGACGTGGTCATCATCGTAATTGCTGCCGATGACAGCGTGATGCCCCAAACCCGCGAGGCCATTAACCACGCGCAGGTAGCGGGCGTACCAATTGTGTTTGCCTTCTCGAAGGTGGACAAGCCCGGTGCCGATACCGAAAAAATCAGAGCCGAACTGTCGAGCATGAACATGCTCGTAGAAGAGTGGGGCGGCAAATATCAGACGCAGGAAATCTCCTCGAAATCCGGTGCCGGTATTGACGACCTGCTCGAAAAAGTGCTGCTCGAAGCCGAAATTCTTGAACTGACAGCCAACCCTGACCGTCGGGCGTTAGGTACAGTAATCGAAGCCTCGCTCGACAAGGGCCGGGGTTACGTATCGACCGTACTGGTTGAGAACGGTACGCTTCGTCAGGGTGACATTGTCTTGGTTGGTGCGCACTACGGGCGTATCCGGGCCATGAGCAACGACCGGGGCGAACGCATCAAGGAAGCTGGCCCGTCTCAGCCGGTTCAGATACTTGGTTTACCGGGTGCCCCGCAGGCAGGCGACAAGTTCAACGTGATGGAAACGGAGCGCGAAGCCCGTGAAATTGCAAACAAACGCGAGCAACTCCTGCGCGAGCAGACACTCCGTACCCGCAAGCATATTACCCTCGAAGAGATTGGCCGACGCAAAGCTATCGGTACCTTTAAAGAGTTGAACGTGATTGTGAAAGGTGACTTCGACGGTTCTGTTGAAGCGCTGTCCGACTCGTTGCTGCAGCTTACTACGGAAGAGGTTCAGGTGAATATCATTCATAAGGCAGTGGGTCAGATTTCAGAATCAGACATTCTGCTGGCCTCGGCTTCCGATGCTGTGATTGTTGGTTTTCAGGTGCGGCCATCGGCCAGTGCGCGGAAACTGGCGGAGCAGGAGCAGATCGAAATCCGGTTGTACTCTATCATTTACGACGCCATTAACGAGGTGCGTGATGCAATGGAGGGCCTGCTGGCACCATCGGTGGAGGAGATTATTGTGGGTACCGTCGAGGTGCGCGATGTCTTTAAGATCAGCAAGATTGGTACCGTGGCTGGCTGCTACGTAACAGAAGGCAACATCAAGCGCAACAACAAAATCCGGGTTATCCGCGACTTCATTGTGGTACACACGGGCGAAATCAGTGCGCTGAAACGCTTCAAAGACGATGTAAGCGAGGTGAAGTTTGGCTACGAATGTGGTCTGAGCATCAAGAACTTCAACGACATCGAAGTTGGCGACGTGATTGAAAGCTTCGACTTCAAAGAGGTCAAGCGGACGCTGTAAGCGAATCAGTCAGCCTATTTTTGAAGCCCCGGTCAGGAAATTGGCCGGGGCTTTCTTTGTTTCGTCATATCCGCCACTACAAACCAAAGGCATAGTTTGGAGCGTTATTTGTGAAATGACCGTTAGCAGGGAGAAAACCCTACTTTTCTCCTTTCTTCTCTGCCCTCACTACCCGATCATTTCAGCCTGAATGAACTTTCTGTATCCGTCTTTTCTATTTGGCCTACTGGCCGTATCGGTTCCCATTGCCATTCACCTGTTCAATTTTCGGCGGACGCGCCGGGTGTATTTTACCAATGTGGCCCTGCTGCGGAATGTGCAAACCGAAACCAAATCCTTCCGGCGGCTTAAACACTGGCTCATTCTGGCCGCCCGCTGTCTGTTTCTGGCCTGTCTGGTGTTTGCCTTCGCACAGCCGTTTATTCCCAGCAAGAGCAAACTGGGGCTGTCGCGGCAGGGCGTTACGAGTCTGTACGTCGATAATTCGTACAGTATGCAGAACGAACGGGGCGAGAAACGATACATCGACATTGCCACCAGCAAACTCGATGAACTACTCACGCTGTTCCGCAATGCCACTTCGCTGCAACTGCTGACCAACGATTTCTCTGCCGCCGAGCAGCAAACCGGCACATCCGAAGCCGTTCGGGAGCGCGTTACGTCCATCCGGTTTGCACATACGTCCCGGTCGCTCGACGCGGTGTATAGGCGGCAGCGCAACCTACTCAACGGTCAGAATCCCGGTGGCCGCAATCAACTTTTCTGGTTCTCCGATTTTCAGAAAAGCACCACCGGCGATTTATCGCGTCTGACCATTGATACCACCGACCGGTTGTTTATCGTCCCCATTGACGCGCAGCCTACTAAAAACGTGTATGTCGATTCGGTCTGGCTCAGTACGCCGTTCATTCGCGAAATGCAGAACAACAGCCTGAACGTGAAGCTAACCAACGGCGGGCGCGAGAACGTCAAAAATCTGCCCGTGCGGCTGTATTTAGACGATACCCAGACCTCCACGGCATCCGCCACGATTGCCCCTGACGGGTCGGCAACGGTGTCACTCAACTTCAACGTCACGACTAAAGGCTACCACCGGGGCCGCATTGTGTTCGAGGATTTCCCGATTACGTTCGACAACCAGTATTATTTCGTGATCGAAGCATCGCCTGCCGTTCGGGTGTTGCACCTATACGAACAGCGCAGTCCAAAAAGCTACATCGACGCTGTTTATTCAGACGACAGCCTGTTTGTCCGGCGGAGTTTCAGCGCGCAGAATTTCGACGTGGGGCAGTTGCGTGAAACGGATTTGGTGGTGCTGGAGGGCGTAGCACAGGTATCAGGTACGCTACGTTCCGAGCTGGAGCGGTTCGTGAGGCAGGGCGGTAGTCTCGCCGTTATCCCCCCCGCCAACCCCGACGCGGCTTCGTACAGTCCGTTTCTGAGCGGTTTGGGTATGGGTAGCGTACAGGCCATTGCGCAATCCACTCCTTCCCTCCTACCCCTCGCGGCTCCCGACCGCAACAACCCCTTTTTCAGCGACGTATTTCAGCGGAGTTACCAGTCGGATCCACTCAATCTGCCCGATGCGGCACCCGTCTGGCGGTTTGGCGGGGGCGAAAAACTCCTGACCCTGCGCGATGGCAACCCCATGCTCAGCCGCACACGGGCGGGCAACGGCAGTGTGTATGTGCTGGCTGCCCCGCTGGCGTCAGACTACGGCAATCTGGCCGAGAATGCCCTGTTCGTACCCATCATGTACAAAATGGCCGCCCTGAGCGTCCGGGCGCAGCGCACGGCCTACTCGTTCGACGATAACCTGGTGACCATTCCCATCAGCAACCCCGCCGAACGAGCCGTGTATAAACTCAAACGCGACAAGCTGGAAATTATCCCGATACAGCGCGTGGTGGGTAGTCAGCTTTTGCTTGAAATGCCGAAAAGTAATGAGTTATCTGCCGGGCAGGATGTGGAAGCGGGCTATTACGAACTGCTTGATGGCGCGGGCAAAACTGAGCGACTGCTGGCTTTCAATCACGGCAATGCTGAGTCGGCCATGCAGTTCTATTCTGCCGATGAACTGCGCCGGGTATTCGCCAGCAAACCCAACGTGGAAGTGTTCGACAGCATTCAGGACGGAGATTTTGTGCAGGTGCTGGAGCAGGAAAACCTCGGCAAAAGTCTCTGGAAATACTTCCTTCTGGCCGCGCTGGGCTTCCTCTTGCTCGAAGTCGGTTTAGTCAGGTTTATGAAAGGGTAAATTGGCTATATTTGATCAAAACCAACGGGCTATGACAAGCATCGTACTTCCGATAAAGATTGAAACCGGTATCGATATGCTTGGCCGTCTGCGTCAGATGTCGGACGACGAGTTCTTTTATTTCTGCCAGGAAAATCCCGACTATAAGTTCGAGCGAGACGCCAATGGTACAATCATTTCTATGGCACAAACAGGTGGAGAATCGGGAATCCGTAATAGTGAATTGACAACCGAGTTGACAGTTTGGAATAGAATCGCCCGCTCTGGATTCGTATTTGACTCATCTACCGGCTTTCGTTTACCCAATGGTGCCACGCGCGGACCTGACGCAGCCTGGGTAAGTTCTGAATGCTGGAATGCGCTTACACCAGAGCAACGGCGTAAATTCCCGCCCCTCTGCCCTGATTTCGTAGTCGAGCTAATGAGCGTTTCTGATTCTCTACGCGAGACCGACGAGAAAATACGTGAGTATATGGACAACGGCTGCCGTTTGGGCTGGCTTATTGATCCTCGCACCGAAGAAAGCCGCGTTTATCGCGCCGATGGCTCAGTGAGCGTCTTTCATGGGTTTGACAATACGCTATTGGGCGAAGACGTACTACCCGGCTTTTCGTTTGATTTGGGATTGTTGAGGTAGTAAATCCCTCTACCTTACTTCCTTCCGCCCGTACTCTACAAAATCGAACGACGTTTCGTGGCGGTCGTCGGCGGGGTGGGTTTGGCGACTAACTTCGGCCCAGTCGGCTTTGTCGAAGGCAGGAAAACTGGCGTCGCCGTCGTAGGCTTTGTGGATTTCGGTCAAGTAGAGCGTCGTGGCAATGGGCAGGGCCATCGCGTAAATTTCCGAGCCGCCAATCACAAAAATTTCCTGATCGTTCACGGCCTTCGCAGCAGCAATGGCATCATCAAGCGTATGCACGACCGTAACGCCCTCAGGCCGAAAGTCGGGGTTGCGGGTAAGCACGATGTTGGTGCGGTTGGGTAACGGCTTGCCAAGACCATCCATTGATTTGCGACCCATGATGATGGGATGGTGGCTGGTTTTGCGCTTGAAATACGCGAAATCGTCGGGCAGGTGCCAGGGCAAATCATTGTTTTTACCAATGATGTCATTCTGGGCTACGGCTGAAATAAGGCTTATCTTCATATGTTCAATGTGTTCAATTAATGAATAGCACTGGATGGCATTCGCTCATTCACAATTTCTTTCTGCGTTCCATCAACTCGCGCCAGGTGGTGATGATGATTCCTTCTTTCTCTACATATTTCCTCAATGCCGGGTCAATCATGGCTAACAAATCGCCTTTACGGGCCTGGCCGGAGTCGCTGATCTGATCGATGGTGGGCGTTGGGGCGGTGCAGTGCATGATAATGTAGGTCAGGCCGGGTTTGGCGGCTTTAAGCAGGTCAATGTATTTCCCGGTTTTAAAGCGTTGCAGATTGGCGTCGGTGGCGGGCGTTCCGGCGGGGAGTTTCCAGCCGTAGCTGGTGCCGTCGAGGTCGTCCAGCACGGGCAGACCCGCGTCCCAGAGTTGCTGTCCTACCTGCTTCGCCATCTGCTGCATGGAAGGCGGTACGTTATTGGCCGCCATAATCAACGACGCATGACCGCCCGGAAACAGAATCGGAATTTTCTCTTCCATGCCCACTTTAGCGTAGCGCATCAGAAACTTAGGCTGAAACAGCGTACCCATATGAGAGTCTAAATGCGTTGGCTCCAGCCCGAAACCCCGGTAGCGGGCAATCTGCGCCCTTATTTCAGTTTCTACCTCGTCGGCACTGGCGTGTTCAACTACCTGCGCTACCGAACGCCACAAGGCACCCTGCTCGTCGCACAGGCCGGGGGCGGTTTTACAGCCCACCAACGGCCCCCAGCGGTAATTGTTCCACTCGGAGGTCAGGGCAAGGTGAATACCCGCGTCTGTGGTGGGGTTCTGTTTCAGGTACGCAAAAAACTGCGGCACCCAGCCACAGGGCATCATAATGCTCACCGAGTTGGAGAGTCCTTTACCGAGTGCGGTCATGGCTCCGGCGTTCGATTCGGCACTCATGCCCGCATCATCAACGTGAAAAATCACGACCTTTTTGCCAGTTTGGAAGCCGAGCTTTTCGGCATACGTCTCAGTTTGAGCGCGGGCTGAGATCGTTGCTAACAGGAATAAGAGAATAAGGGGTATTTTTTTCATACTGTTATTTATAATGCTGATCGAGATGCTGAATCGGAAGGAAGCATCTCAATCAGTTGGTAACTTTTTTTTCTGCCAGCGAAGATGCTTCCTTCCAATTCAGCGTCCCGATCAGCATAACAAAATAAAAAATCAAAGGCTGTTACCCCGTAAAAACTCCCCGGCAGTCATGCGTCGTTTGCCTTCGGCCTGGAGCAAGTCAATGCTCAGCCAGCCATCGAAAGTGCGGACTAAAATTACGGTTTTATTGTCAGTATAAGCTTCGCCGGGTTCAGCATTGAAAGGTGATTCGTTAGCCACTGACACGGCATAAACTTTAAAAAACTTGCCGTTGATCATCGTCCAGGCCGTTGGGTAAGGCGACAAACCCCGCACGAAATTACGGATAGTTTGTACAGGCTGGTTCCAGTTGATTTCAGTAGTTTCGCGATTGAGTTTGGGCGCGGCTTTGGGCTCGGCAACAACGGGCTGGGGTGTGCGGGAGTAATTGCCTGCTTCAATAGCCCGCACGGTTTTCAGCACCAGATCGGCACCGCGTTCCATAAGCCGGTCGTGCAGGGTTCCGCCGGTGTCGTCGGCATGAATCGGTTCACGATCCTGCAAAATCATCTGGCCGGTGTCGATTTCCTTTTCGATGAAGAAGGTCGTGACGCCGGTCTCGGTTTCGCCGTTGATAATGACCCAGTTGAGGGGTGCGGCACCCCGGTACTGCGGCAGCAGCGACCCGTGCAGGTTGAACGTACCAATTATTGGCATGGACCAGACCAGTTCGGGCAGCATTCGGAAAGCAACAACAACGAACAAATCGGAATTGAAGCTGGCCAACTGCTCCAGAAAAGCCGGATCACGCAGTTTTTCGGGCTGTAATACGGGCAGACCGGCAACTTCGGCGGCTTTTTTTACGGGTGAGGGCGTTAGCTGCAACCCGCGCCCAGACGGGCGGTCGGGAGCTGTAACGACGGCTACTACGCTACAATTGGCGTCGAGCAACCGTTGCAGACTGGCAACGGCAAAATCGGGCGTACCCATAAATACAATACGAAGCGGCTGTGGCATAATCAGAGAGCTGGATTTTAGCTACCGGGCCGGCTACATATTGGTATAGCCCGGAAGTATGCGTATTTTTGTATCACAAACGCGCCGACAAGGTCGCGTTTTGTTTGTTTAAACCGGTCAGAAAACCAATGCAACGACCAACAAAGTCAACGCTTAAACTGCTCGTGCCGGACCTCTGGCAACGATGCTGACACGACTGCAAAGAAAACCAATTTGGTTGCAGGACGGTCGGTAGGCCGTTCTTTTTGTTTGTACGGGTCGCTGCGCCGGGAGTACCACCAAACCAATGTGAAGAACGAATTCAGAACAAGAACACCATGGCAAAAATCTCGTATTACACTGAAGAAGGTCTCAACCGGCTCAAAGCTGAGCTGAATGAGCTGAAAACAAAAGGACGCTCGGCCATTGCCCACCAGATTGCCGAAGCCCGCGACAAAGGCGACCTCAGCGAAAACGCCGAGTACGATGCGGCCAAAGACGCGCAGGGCCTGCACGAACTGAAAATTGCCAAACTCGGAGAGGTACTCTCCAACGCCCGCATCCTCGACGAATCGACTATCGACACATCTATAGTCTCGATCCTGTCGAACGTAACGATCAAAAACAAGAAAAACGGTCAGCAGATGCAGTACACGCTGGTATCGGAAGAAGAAGCCGATTTGAAGACGGGCAAGATCTCGGTCAATTCGCCCATTGGTAAAGGGTTGCTGGGTAAGCGCGTAGGCGAAGCTGCCGAAATCAAAGTCCCCGCCGGAATAGTGGAATTTGACGTACTTGACATTACGAGATAGTATATCAAAAACCGACAGACCATGACCCTCTTCTCCCGCATTGTGGCCGGCGACATTCCGGCGCACAAAGTTGCCGAGACCGCCGAGTTTCTGGCTTTTCTGGACATCATGCCAACCGCCACCGGCCATACGCTCGTGATTCCGAAGCAGGAAGTAGATTATATCTTCGATCTTAATGACGAGATGTACGCCGGACTGATGGCATTTGCCAAAACGGTAGCCGCAGCCATCGAAAAAGCGATTCCCTGCCAGCGTATCGGCATGGCTGTTGTTGGGTTGGAGGTGCCCCACGCGCATGTGCATCTGATTCCACTCAATTCAATGGCCGACATGGATTTGAGCCGCAAGATGCACCCAACTCAGGAAGAACTGGCGGCTACGGCAGCGCAGATTCGGCAACAGTTTTGATTATCATTTGTGGTCCTTCATAGTCATCCTTTATTTGCTATAAATAAATGACTATCAACCGATTATGAAGGGCCGCCAAGGACAGGTTAAGTAACTCATCTCAATCTTTTCTGCAATTCCTGCATCTCAGCCACCGGTGAAGCCCGTTCGTACAGGATGTTATGAACGGCGTTGGTAATGGGCATATCAACGCGGTAGTTTCGGTTGATCTCAACAATACTTTTAGCGGCATAGTACCCCTCGGCTATCATGTTCATTTCGGCCTGTGCTGACTGAATGGTGTAGCCCCGGCCAATGAGCGTGCCAAACGTGCGGTTGCGGCTAAACGGCGAATAGGCCGTAACTAATAGATCGCCAAGGTAGGCTGAACCGCTCAGGTCGCGGTGCTGCGGGGCAAGGGCATCGACAAACCGCTTTATTTCCTGCATGGCATTGGCCACCAGCACTGCCTGAAAATTATCGCCGTAGCCAATACCCCGCGTAATGCCCGATGCCAGGGCGATGATGTTTTTCATCACTGCGCTGTACTCGACACCATATATATCGTCGAGTGGCGACGCCTGAACGAAGCGACAGGTCAGCAGTTTGGCGACGTCATCGGCACAGGCCGGGTTGGTAGAGCCGATAGTCAGGTACGATTGCTTTTCGAGAGCCACTTCTTCAGCATGGCACGGCCCGGCAATCACGGCCACGCGGCTGGCCGGTACGCCGTACCGCTCGCTGACCCAATCGGTAACTAACTGGTTTTTTTCGGGAATCATGCCTTTGATGGCCGATATGACTGTTTTTCCTGAAAAGTCAGCGTTCTCTAATCCGGTCAGGGCGTCGCTCACAAAGGCGGCTGGTACGGCCAGAATCACGTAGTCGCTGCCATTGAACGCATCCCTGATTTTGGTGCAGACCTTCACCTTGCGTGGGTTGATCTGCACATCGCTGAGGTAATTCTTATTGTGGTGAAAGTGCTTGATATGGTCGGCATCGGCCCTGGAGCGCATCCACCATTTTATGGCTACGTTGTTTTCCGAAAGAATTTTGATAAGCGCGGTTGCCCAGCTTCCGCCCCCCACCATGGTCAGGCGGGTGGGTTGGTGTTGCGTTTTCATGGCGTAAACTTACGGGTATTGGATGGGTAGATTACATAAGGGCATCGGCCCCTTATCAACTATTGTGTTGATTTCAATGAGAAATAGGCAGAACTTTATCCTTGAAAATTGCATAGTCAACTTATGATTTTCAAGATGATTGAGCGCGGCATACTATCCCGATTGTTAGAAAACATGGCCTATTTTCCTGTCGTCTGATTCATTTCCTGTTCAGATACTGCACCAAATCGCTGATGGTTAGGATACCGAGCGCGTTGGCTTGTTTTCGGCGCATCATCAGGCAGTAGCTGTTGTTGAAACCCAGCGGCTGTTGCCAGGCCAGATC
>JBBRUB010000054.1:0-10644 GCA_038248175.1 Cytophagales bacterium
ACCTGACCACGCCCGGCACCTGGCCCTACGGCGATTTGGGTAATTACTACGGCGCGGGGCTGAACGCGCTCAACATCAACGAGAACCTGTACCGTATTTTCTTCCGGCCCGGCAAATCCGTTGGGGCGTCGGCCAGCGTATTGCGAACTGACCCGACAATACCGTTCCTGACGTTTCAGAACCTCGTTACTACCGACGCGCCCAATACTGGCGACCAGGTCAACATTGTGGGCGCACCGCTCCAGAATCAGCAATGGCTAACGGGCAAAGTGCCCAAAGACGCTCCCGCCAACGAATTCAGCGTAAAAGGCAGCCTGCCCGACCCGGCCTTTTTTGTCGCCTACGCCCTGCAACAACAACTCGCTCAGGACAATGTCAGCGTCAGCAGTCAGCCCGTATCCATTGGCGGAGGGCAATCGACTACCGTGTCATCTATGGGTAAACGCACCGTGCTGAGCGAACACCAGTCACCTCCGCTGACAGAACTTGCGATGCAAACCAATTACCAGAGCATCAATCTCTATGCCGAGGCCATGCTACGTACTACTGCCCTCAAACTCGACAAAACCGTTCGGACTACCGACGAGAGTGTGGATGCACTGACCGCTTACTGGAAAAAAAAGGGCGTTAATTTGGGTGGCTTCCGTCTGCACGACGGCAGCGGTCTGTCCACAACGGGCAGCCTGACCGCCAATAATATGACCGGTATTCTCAGCCAAATGACGCAGGAATCGGCGTTTCCGGCTTTCTATCAGACAATTCCGGTAGTGGGGCAGAGGGGCACTGTAAAATGGCTGGCGCGTGGTACAGCCGCAGCGGGTAACGTCCGGGCCAAGAGTGGATCTATCGAGGGTGTCCGGGCCTATGCTGGCTACTTCACCGCTACAGACGGCGAACGAATGGCATTTTGCGTGTTAGTCAACAAAATCACGCCCGACTATAACCGCGCCGTAACGAAAGAACTCGAAAAGATATTTGTGGGGCTGGTGGGACTTGGTGGTAAGTGAAGAGTGGAAAAAATTACTCATCTGTTTCGTGCCCATAGACCGTAACGACGCTGAACCAGTATTGGCCGATGGTTTTGGTTACCTCGCTGAGCCGGTGGAAGGTGGTGGGCTTGGTAATAAAGCTATTGGCTCCGTTATAGTAAGAGGTCTCAATGTCATCGTGGGCGTCGGAAGTGGTCAGGATCACGATGGGAATATGCCGGAACTGGTCGTCGGCCTTCAATTCGCGCAGGACCTCCCGACCATCTTTGCGGGGCATGTTGAGGTCAAGCAGAATCAGTTCGGGCAGGCTGTGTTCGGCCCCGATGTAACGACCCTGGTAGTTGAGGAAATTCAGCAGGTCTTCACCGTCTTCGGCAAATGAAAAGCGGGTAGCCGGATAGTGCTGATGGAAGGCCTCACGCGTTAAGTAGCGGTCGTCTTCGTCGTCGTCAACTAAGAGAATATGAATGGATCGCGGTTGAGTAACTTCAGACATGACCAGTAAAAAGGAGTGTTGAGCGTAGTGAAATCACCCTGACGGCCATGCATCGGAGCAGGGCATTACTTTGGTGACGAGGGCAAAATAGAACGCAAATATATTCAAAAGCTCAGAGTGTTTCGACCATCAGATTATGATTTGTGTAGATACAAACGTCGGCGGCAATGTGCAGACTTTCACGAACCATCTCCTCGGCAGTGAGCGCGGAAGCATGCTTTTTAAGCGCGTAAGCCGCTGATTGGGCATATACCCCCCCCGAGCCAATAGCCGCAATATCGTTATCTGGTTCAATGACGTCGCCCGTGCCGGATATCAGTAACAGATCATCTTTAGAGGCTACAATGAGCATGGCTTCGAGTTTGCGCAGGTAGCGGTCGGTGCGCCAGTCTTTGGCCAGCTCGATGGCGGCCCGCTTAAGGTTTCCGCCGTAGGCGTTCAGTTTTTCCTCAAATCGTTCGATGAGTGTAAAGGCATCGGCGGTAGAGCCGGCAAAACCGGCCAGAACTTTTCCGCCCATCAGCACCCGTACTTTCTTTACATTGCTCTTAGCCACCGTGTTACCCATAGTAGCCTGCCCATCGGCACCGAGCGAAACCTGCCCGTTGTGCCGGATACCCACTACGGTCGTGGCGTGAATTGTTTGTTGCATTCGTTTTCTTGTTTGAAGGATAACGTCCCCTCTTTTGTTCAAAGTTCTTTTGGACAACTAAAAAGGAATGGGCCGGTTTACGCTTTCTTCAAGTGAGATAAAGGTTTCGGTGCGCTGAATGCCGATGACCTTCTGAATTTTGTCGTGCAGTACTTCACGCAGGTGCTGCGTATCGCGGCAGACAATGCGGGCGAAAATGCTGTAAATGCCGGTGGTATAATGAATATTGACTACTTCAGGGATCTGCTCTAACTGCGCGGCTACCTCGGCATACAGCGAACTTTTGTCCAGATAGATACCCAGAAACGCACTGATGTCCCAGCCGAGTTTGGTATGGTCGATGACCAGCTGCGATCCACGCACGATACCCATCTGCTTCAGTTTGTTCATCCGAACGTGTACGGTACCTCCCGATACAAAAATACGCTTGCCAATTTCTGTATAGGGCATATTGGCGTCCTGCATGAGCAGATTCAGAATTCTCAGATCAGTGTTATCAATTTCTAAATTTTTCTCGCTCTTTTCCATTGTTATTTTGATGAGTAGCAACAAAAATACTTATTTGTTAAATATATCGTAAATTTTGAGAATATTTTATGTGAAATTTGTAAGTAATAACCATTCTGCCCTATATTTGTATTGTCAAGTTGATCGAGCGGGGTCACACGCCGGTCTTCTTGATTTAGTTAATCTCACCTTGTAGGGTGTCGAAATTGGCAGACGTGCCCTCCTGTCTCGGGGGTGATGATAAGGGATAAACGCAGTGTAATGCCGCTTGAAAGAGCGACTGGGGTTGACCACCAGATTATTGTACTGTGGCTAACTGCATCGTGGGCGGTTCGAGTCCCCCTCCTACAGCATCGCAGCGCTCTGACGCAGGTCAGCGCTCGATTAGTTTTTAGTTTGTTGATGAAGTGTAATTTGACACGCCGGCCTCGTCTGAGACCGGCGTTTGTTTTTTTATACCTTAACCCAGTGCCTGTCAGACTACCCGGCAATTGGCACATCAACCACAAAGCGCGGACTTTTTTGGCTATTTTTGCGGTTTACCAAGAAAGCTATTCTCCGTTTATACAGCGTGAATCATATCCGTAATTTCTGCATCATTGCCCACATCGACCACGGCAAAAGTACCCTCGCCGATCGGTTGCTCGAATTCACCAAAACCGTCGGCTCGCGCGATATGCAGGCGCAACTGCTCGACAACATGGACCTGGAACGCGAACGCGGCATCACTATCAAGAGCCACGCCATCCAGATGACCTACGTCCACAACGGCGAAACCTACACACTCAATCTCATCGACACGCCGGGCCACGTTGACTTCAGCTACGAAGTCTCGCGGTCGATTGCTGCCTGCGAAGGGGCGTTGCTGCTCGTGGATGCCGCGCAGGGTATCGAAGCCCAAACGATTTCGAACCTGTATCTGGCCATGAACAGCGACCTGGTCATTATTCCGGTCCTGAATAAGATTGACCTGCCCGGCTCGATGCCCGAAGAGGTGAAAGACGAGATGGTTGACCTGCTGGGTTGCGAACGCGACGATATCATTCCGGCATCGGGTAAGGAAGGTATCGGTGTCCCGGAGATTCTGGCAGCAATTGTTGAGCGCATTCCGGCTCCCAAAGGCGACCCCGACGGCGCGTTGCAGGCCCTTATTTTCGATTCGCACTTCAACTCCTACCGGGGTATCGAAGTTATTTTCCGGGTCAAGAATGGCCGCATCCGCAAGGGCGACCGCGTTAAATTCATGAATACCGGCAAAGAATACAATGCTGACGAAGTAGGTACGCTTGGGCTGGTGCAGGTACCCAAAGACGTGATTGAATGTGGCGACGTGGGTTACCTGATTTCGGGTATTAAGGTGGCCAAAGAAGTAAAGGTCGGCGATACCATTACCCAGCTCGACCGCCCGGCCAAGGCCGCTATTCAGGGGTTTTCTGAAGTGAAACCGATGGTGTTTGCCGGTATTTATCCGGTTGAAACCAGCGAGTTCGAGGATCTGCGCGATGCTATGGAGAAGCTTCAGCTCAACGACGCGGCTCTTATCTGGGAACCCGAAACATCGGCAGCCCTAGGCTTTGGCTTCCGATGCGGCTTCCTCGGCATGCTGCACATGGAGATTGTACAGGAACGCTTAGAGCGCGAATTCGACATGACCGTTATCACCACGGTACCGTCGGTGCGGTTTGAGGTGATGACAACAAAAGACCAAATACTACAGGTGTCAGCCCCCGCCGAAATGCCCGACCCCAGCACCATTCGCTGGATTGAGGAGCCGTTTATCAAAGCTCAGATCATTACCAAAGCTGACTACGTCGGGGCTATTATCGGGCTGTGCATGGACAAGCGCAGCCTGCTCAAAAATCAGGTGTATCTGACGCAGGACCGTGTTGAACTCCAGTTTGAGATGCCCCTGGCCGAGGTTGTGTTCGACTTCTTCGATAAGCTCAAGACCATTTCGCGCGGTTATGCGTCGCTGGATTATGAGTTCATCGGCAACCGCGAATCCACGATGGTGAAACTGGACGTTATGCTAAACGGCGAAGTAGTTGACGCGCTCTCTGCCATTGTCCACCGCGACAAAGCGTATGACTGGGGTAAGAAACTATGCGAAAAACTGCGCGAACTCTTGCCGCGCCAGCAATTCGAGATTGCGATTCAAGCGGCCATCGGTCAGAAAATCATTGCCCGCGAAACCGTAAAAGCCCTGCGTAAAGACGTCCTGGCCAAGTGCTACGGCGGTGATATTTCGCGGACGCGCAAACTGCTGGACAAGCAGAAAAAGGGCAAGAAACGGATGCGTCAAGTCGGCAACGTCGAGATTCCGCAGGAAGCGTTTATGGCCGTACTGAAGATTAATTAGACGGACAAACAGCTTCTAAGCCAATCAAAATTGACGAAATTAGAAATACTTATCCCGAACAATGGGTACTGAACGTGCGTCGGGTACGTTCAGTACCCATCAGAGGAATCAGATTGGCTCCATTCTGAAACCTGCTGCCTTGCCGACATCACGCCCATCGTAGTCATCGAAATTCTCCCACCCGGCACGTCGGCGTATGACTTGACCACCAAACCACGTGCTACAAAGCAATCCCGTCGATGCAAACCATCTTGCACGTGCAGCAGAACCAGCCCGATATTACCGTACTGGAGCGGCAGGGGCCTGACCAGTAGCCGGAAACGCGGCTGCGAAACCTGACCGACTCGTTTGGCATGGGCGGGGAGTTGCTGACCCCGGTCCAATACGGGAAATTCACCTGCAAAAGCTACAACTGCCGCAAACGCCTGCCCCGTTAGTGTAGCTGGCATACATTTTGCTGGCAGGCTGATCCCTTTTTACAAGAGGAGCCAAACTGTATCATGAAGTAGCAAATTGGCGATGATATTCATAAAAATGTGGATAAGTTACATGCAATATCCTGATCAGGCATAGTATTTGCCTTTGGCATACCGGCACAAAATCTATACACGCAACTCAAACCTGCCGGGTTATGCAAACTACCACTACTACAAACTTTAGGAGACATCTCTGGCTGCTCAGCGCACTGCTGTTAATGGCCGCATTGCCAGGATTCGCCCAGAGCGGACAGGTCTTCCGCGACTACAACGCCGATGGCGTTAAGCAAACTACTGAACCGCTCATTGCTGGGGTGATCGTTCGGGCCTTCAACACGGCCAACACCCAGTGCGCTTCTGCAACCAGCACAGCGGCCATGACGGGAAACAACTATACCCTCAGCGGGTGCAGCGGGCCGGTGCGCATTGAGTTCACCATTCCCCCGGCTACGGCTCAGGCTTGCGGGTTAAGCAGCGATCTCGACTTTTCGGCTTATGGCGGCTCCGGCTATGGTTCCAACGTGCAGTTCTCAACCAGTACGGGTACGGCCAATTTTGCGGTAGGCAACCCCAATCAGTATGCGTCTCCGACGCTGGTAAATCCTAAAATCTTTACCTCCTGTTATGTCAGTGGCAACAACCTCGGCACAGGAAACGTAGGTGATCAGGATGCGTTTGTAGGTGTCGATTATAACCCCACCGGAAACACAACACCGGCTCCTGGTCACTATGCTAACACCCGACAGATTGGTTCTACCTGGGGAGTAGCGTATTCTAAGCAGGCAAAACGGGTGTTTACCTCGGCTGTATTGAAACGGCATACGGGCTTAGGGCCTCTGGGTTCGGGGGGTATTTATATGATAGACCCTTCTATTCAGTTGCCACTACTGACGGCTGTTACTAATTTTCTTGATTTTGATGCCATCGGTATTCCCACGCGGGGCACCGGTACCTACTCGGGTACGAGCGTAGCCGGTCCTGTTGTTCCTTTTAGCCCCGTTATCGGTTCCAATACTGATCGGGGCTTAGGCCTGAATACCGACTCTGCCGAGAAAGACGCGCAGGCCCTGGCGCAGTCGGGCCGGGTGTCTTTTGGCGACCTCGATTTGTCAGACGATGGCCGGTATCTGTACGTAATGAACCTGTTCGACCGGCGGCTGTACGAAATTGATCTGACCGACCCGGTAAATCCGGTAGCACCTACGGCAGGCAACAGGGCTACCAAAGTCCGGTCGTGGGCTATTCCTGAACCATGCGGTGCTGGCACAGGAGTAGCTCGTCCGTGGGGAATTGACTTTTACCGTGGCAAACCTTACATTGGCGTAGTATGCGATGCCGCTACTTCACAAGCGGTTGCCGATTTAAAATTTACCGTTTATGAGTTAGACCCTTCAACGGGAGCATTTACTTCTAAATTTACCAACCCATTGAATTTCCCACGTGGATTAACGAATGGGTTTGCGACGGGTGCTGGTGCCGCAAACGGCAATGCTCGCAAAGGATGGTTTGGATGGACAGATGATTGGAATAAATTGATACAAGGAACTGATTTCGTAACGTGGCCGCAACCTATTTTGTCCGATATTGAATTTGACACCGATGGCTCAATGGTGCTGGGCTTTTTGGACAGAACTGGTTTACAAGGTGGCTGGTTTAATTTGGGACCTACTACGGGGAATAATACTTTATACAGAGCCATCATTGGTGGCGATATATTACGTGCCTACAAACGCCCTGGTGATTGTGATTGGGAATTGGAATCAGCTGGAAAAGAAGGACCCAGTAGCCCAAAACCCGCTACGGGTGGAGCCACCAACGGTGAAGGACCGGGTGGGGGCGAATTTTATTATGAAGAGTTTTTTGCTACACAGCACCGGGAAATAGCCCTGGGTGGGTTGGGCATCGTGTTTGGCAGTGGCGAAACAGTTTCGACCATTATGGACCCGTTCCGGTATGATTCGTTTGGCTTAGGCTGGTTCAATAACACTACTGGAAAGAAAGACAAAGGATTTGAGGTATTTGAGACGGGTTTTAGTAATGCCAGCGGTACCTTCTCGAAGGGGCTTTCATTGGGCGATGTAGAAATTCAAAATGAGTTGCCGCCCCTGGAAATTGGCAACCGGATTTGGAAGGATACCGATGGCGACGGAGTGCAGGACGCCGGCGAACCCGGCATCAATGGCATAACGGTGCAACTGTTGCGCGGTAATACCCTTGTGGGAACGACCACCACCAGCAACGGCGGGCAGTATTATTTCAACGCCAGCAACGTTACCCAGGGCGGGGCTACGGGCCTGTTGCCCAACACGGCCTATATTATTCGGATACCAACAGCCTTAGGCACGGGTTCGCTGAGTGCGTGTCAGGGGCTGTCGCCCAAGAACACCACGATTCTGGCTGGCAGCGATGCAGATTTGGTCAGTAATCTGGCTCAGATCAGCTACACCACGGGCGATCTGGGCGAAAACGACCATAACTTAGACATCGGCTTCACGGCCACGCCCCCCTGCGCCATCACGGCCACGGCCATATCGGGAACCTGCAACCCGGCCACCAATCTCTACACTGTTTCAGGGGCTATCAGCCTAACCAGCACCACGGGCGGAGTGGCCACCATCACCGATGGAGCCACAAGCACGACCGTAACGGTTCCCAATGCCGCCACCAGCGTAGCTTACTCGCTCACCGGCCTCACATCCGGCACGGGTTCGCATACCGTAACGGTAGCGCTGCCCGGTTGCGGAACGGCTACCGCTACGTATAGTGCTCCAGCTTCCTGTACCGTAGCCCCGGTGCTCTGCTCACTAAGCGCGGTGGCAACCGTCAGCATCTGCAACCCGGCAACCAACGCCTACTCAACCACCGTTACCGTTGGACTCACAAACCCAACCCCAGGGACGATGATCGTTAGTCTGCCAGGAAGCAGCCCCATCAGTCTCACCATTGCCGCCAATATCAATCAGGCAACGGCGGTATTCAATGGACGAATCAGCGATGGCAACACCTATATCGCCACTGCAACGCTGCCCGGCTGTGGCTCGGTAACGGCCACCTACACCGCGCCGGTCTCCTGTTCTGTAGCCCCCATCTGCTCGGTGTCGGCAACGGCAACGGCGGGTGTGTGCAACACCGCCACCAATACGTACTCCTCCACAATGGTCGTAACGGTGACTAACCCCAACGGCAACACCGTAACGGTAACCAACCAGGGCGTGACCCAGACGCTGAGTACCACGGCGGGCTTCAGCAGCAACACGCTCAACTTTGTCTTCAACGGCCTGATCTCGGATGGTAACAGCTACACCACAACGGCAACGCTGCCCGGCTGTGGCTCGGCAACGGCGGCTTACACCGCGCCCGCCAGTTGTTCAACGGCTCCCTGCAACCTGAGCATCACCGCCACGATGCTCCCAGCGGGTCAGGTCGGCACGGCTTACTCACAAACACTGACCATCTCTGGAGCCACCGCTCCGGCTACCTTCTCCATCTCGGCGGGTAGTCTGCCAGCAGGTCTCTCGCTCAATGCCAGCACCGGTGTTATCTCCGGTACGCCCACCAGCGCAATAAGGGGCAGCTTCACTGTGGTCGTCACCGACGCCCAAGCCTGCACCGCCATCGCACCGCTGACGATTGTGACCAGTTCGGCGCCTGTCTGTTCGCTGACGGCCACCGCCACGCCGGGGGTCTGTAACACGGCCACCAACACCTACACGGTGACGGGTACCGTATCGGCTACCAACAGCCCCGCTAACCAGAGCCTGACCGTTTCGGTTGGTACGGTCAGTCAGGTCGTGAGCCTGAGCGGCAACGGACCCGTTAGCTACACGCTGGCAGGGCTGACCTCAGACGGTTCGCTCAACACCGTCACTGTGATGTCGTCGGCTACCGCCTGCGGCATGACCAGCGTGACCTACACAGCTCCGGCCAGCTGCACGGTAACGCCCGGCCAGCCTAAGCTGGAACTGGAGAAGCTGGTCAACAAATCGGTAGCCCAGAAAGGCGACGTGCTGACCTATACCATCGTGCTGCGAAACACCGGCACCGTATCGGCCACCAGCGTAACCGTAACAGACTCGTTCAGCGCGGGCATCAGCTACGTGGCCAACTCGGCAACGGCACCGGCCAACACCACCTTTACGGCGGGTGTGCCCAACAGTACCTGGCAGGTAGCCAGCCTGGCCGCTGGTCAGAGCCTCACCCTGACGTTCCAGGTCATTGCCGACGCCGAGGGCGTTCTCTACAACACCGCTACCATTCCCGGCGCCACGGCCAAAGTTTGCACCAGCGTTCCGTTTAAGGTCTGCGCCGGCACTGACTTTACCTTCGAACTGAGTGTACCGGCAGGTCAGAGCAGCTATCAGTGGTACCGTAACGGTATGGCTATTGGCGGGGCTACCTCAGCTACCTACGTAGCCACCACGATTGGCAGCTACAGCGTATCGGCGGGGGGCGTTGGTTCAGCTTCGGCCTGCTCCACCGGCTCGTGCTGTCCGTTCATTGTGGAGGAGTTACCGGCCATTGCCGCCTTCTCGCTCACGGCTACCGCGCCAACCTGCGTGGGCAACGTACCCGAGACCAACGGAACCCTGCGCGTCACGGGTCTGAGCAGTGTAACGGGCCTAACCTACGAGTTGAGCAAAGGCACTTCATTCACGGCAGGAACGCCCATTACCAATGGCAAAACGGCTCTGCCCGCCAATGGTCTGCTCAGCAGCACACTCACCCCGGGCGTGTACTGGGTGCGGGTCTATAACGCAGCGGGTTGCGTTGAAGACGCCAACGTCGAGATTGTGGCCATACCCTGCGAATGTCCCGAACCAAAATGTGTACCGTTCGTAGTGAAGAAAGTAGTGCGAACAGGTTCCGGCAGCCCCGTTGGGGGTGGTGGAGGCCGATAAACCAATCATTGACAAATGTCATAGCAGGGCATTCATTTGATTAGCAACCATGAGTCATCCCGAATTTTAGGGGGTTGACAAATAAGAGCCTCCTTTCTTAGCTTTGAGCATCACCACAACGCTAAAGCCAGAAAGGAGGTCTTTTTATGTGCCAGGCACAAGAACAAAACAACCAGACAGCAACCAAAAAAACAACCGCTGCTGACTTCATTACCCACAAGGTCCGCCACTATCTGCTACCCATCAAGAACCGGCTAAACCAGGAAC
>JBBRUB010000055.1:0-10604 GCA_038248175.1 Cytophagales bacterium
ATGACTCTACTTCCGATTCAATAGTATCTAAACTATCTATTCCATTTTCAACAAATGTTTCCCGTGTTCCAATTTCTTCACCTAAATCGTTATAGATTACCAACTTAATACGTGCCATGAGTTTTCTGCCTAAATTTAGTACTTTGCAACGGAAAGTTTACACTAACCTATTTATACCAAACACGGTTGGCGCGATTTTCACGATTTTATCGGCACCTCACCCGGCTAACGATCAAGTAGGTGCGTCGATACCGGGGGTAATGGCTGAGGTGTTTTTCAGACTACTCAACAAACCAATACCTACGGCCAGCCTAACAATGTTGATGATCGAATAAACTTTGTTGCGGACCAGATTCCGCCAGTCAATTTTGGGGTAGTTGCGAAACATGATTGTCTATTTTTGGTATCTTTGAAAAAAACGCAACGTTTGGTTATGGAAGCGCAATCATTCGACTTAATCGAAGAATTTCATTCAGAAGACATTATGTCTTACAATCATTCAAAATTAATTCATCGCTTGAGCGTGGTCCTCGACCGATATGAAGCTGAGTATGACATCTTGCCGGAACTCGAACTCGAACTCTCAACTGGCAAGTGCAAGCCTGATATAAGCATATTTGCAAAGCTCCCCGACGATTGGGAAAACGACATCATCTTTTATTCAAAACCGCCCATTATTGCTATTGAAATTCAATCACCCAAACAGGCCACTACCGAAATTACGGGCAAGATGAATAGCGTATATTTTCCGGCTGGCGTTCAATCGGTCTGGATCATTGTTCCTCCACTCCAGATGGTTCAGGTCAGAACCCCTAACGGTGGAAAAACAACCTATACCAGTGGCATTCTGAAGGACCCTGTAACGGGTTTTGAATTACCCTTTAACAGGATATTCCGGTAGTCTGATCCGTATTTACTCGCTTCTCAAACTCGTCACCAGATTCATCGTCGCGGCTTTCACGCTCTGGAAACTCACCGTCAGCAGCGCGATTGTGATGGCCAATATACCCGCCAGGGCAAAGTGACCCATCACCAGCGATTGCCAGAATGGGAGGCCCGTCAATACGCTTGCCAACCCAGTCAGGGCAGCCAATGCCAGCCAGAACCCAGTTTATTTTACTACAAATTCCACCCGTCGGTTTTTGGCCCGACCAGTTTCTGTATCATTACCAGCCACGGGCCGTGAACCACCGTAGCCCGTAGCCCCGACCCGGTCGCCGGCGATGCCATGCCGGATCAGGTAATTCATCACCACCCGCGCCCTGTACTCCGAGAGGGACTGATTCAGGCGGGGGTCGCCCACGTTATCGGTATGCCCGGCGATGTTTATACGAACTGCCGGGTTCTGGCGAAGGGTTCGCACTAATTTATCTAATTCGGCGAACGACTCCGGTAGAAGTACGTAATTACTACGCTCGAAAAAGACGTTCTCCAGCACCAGCATTTTACCCGTCTCGACCGACCCGAACGTTTCGGCTTCGGGGGTCTTCTCCGGCGCGGCCACCACCACCGGGGGGATTACCGCAGCCACCACCGGCTTTGGTTTGGGTGGCACAACAACGGGTTTCGGTGCCGGTTTTGGGGTGGGTGCAACCACCACAGTAGGTTTAGTAATGGGTTTTGGCGGAACAACAGGCCTGGGCGACGTGGGTATTTTCTGATACAGGTACTGCCCGGAAATGGTTGTCCCGTTGCTGAACGGCAAGTTTATTTCGTCGGGACGCTGCCAGAGCAGGTTAATTTTACCCTCCAGCAAGTCGTTGAAATAATCCACCCGCAGGTCGTAATACTTGCCTGCTTCAAGCACTACAGCACCCTTAAAACTTTCATCGTCATGCAGCGCCCAGGCATCGATCACTTTCCTGTTACCCACCCAAACCCGGATGCCGTCGTCGACCAGGGCTGAAAAAATGTATTGCCCAGATGCCGGTGCCAGTAGTTTACCCGTCCATCTTACCGAAAAATAAGATGACCCCATCCCCGCTGCCGGACTGC
Source organism: Cytophagales bacterium (assembly GCA_038248175.1). GTDB lineage: Bacteria > Bacteroidota > Bacteroidia > Cytophagales > Spirosomataceae > Spirosoma. The sequence continues at coordinate 1,996 of JBBRUB010000055.1, forward strand.
GTCCCCTCCAGTCAAAGCGGATTTGCGGATCAACGCGTATCAGGACTTTTGTCTCGAAGTTAGTCCCGGTATAATACTCCGCTTTCAGACCCGATTGCGCCTGAGTCTGGCTGGTCAGCAGCCCTATTACCATCCCTAAAATGATCCAGCCTTTCTTCATCGCCGAGCTTGTTCAACCGCACAAAAGACGCAGTTTTGGCGATACAGGTGCCGACTTTGGGACGAGTGGCGGTTTTCGGGTTTATTCACTTCGTAATGATTTCGCCGGATTCATTAGGGCGGCTCTCACGCTCTGGAAACTCACCGTCAGCAGGGCGATTGTGATGGCCAGCAGGCCTGTCAGGGCGAACACCCACCACTCGACATCAATTTTATATGCGAAACTCTGGAGCCATTCATTCATAGCATACCAGGCCAGGGGGGTCGCAATCACAATCGCAATGACAACGAGCTTGAGAAAGTCTTTGGAGAGCAGCGTGACGATACTAACCACCGATGCGCCGAGTACTTTCCGAACGCCGATCTCTTTGACACGGGCTTCGGCTGATAGTGCTGCTAAACCGAATAGGCCCAGGCAGGCAATCAACACGGCCAGAATAGTGAACAACAGCAACAATTGACCTTGCTTCTGCTCGGCTTTGTATTGCCGGGAAAAGTTCTCATCCAGAAAATGGAAGCTTACACTGGCGGTAGGCTCAAACTGCTGATAAACCGTTTTGATATAGGCCAGTGCTTCCTCCGCTTTCCCAGGCCGGATACGAATGTAAAGGTTATCCTGATCTTCCGGTGCCGGAATTTGTAGGACTAATGGTTCGATTTTGTGCTGAAGCGAATAGGTGTGAAAGTCCTTGACAACCCCAACGACCTGCGCTTCGACGGCCTTGTCTATACTGACATACGACTTGACCCGTTTACCAATCGGAGCCTGCCACCCCATTTCCTTTACCAGTGCTTCGTTTACCAGTACAGCTCCTGTCGCATCGCCGGGAGACGAGGCCGAGAAATTGCGGCCTTCCAGAAGTTTGATTTGTAAGGTGTTCAAGTAGTCGGCATCAACAGCGAATTTCTGAACAACCTGCGTCGTGGTGGGCATGACACCGTTCTGCTCGAAGATCATTCCCTTCGTACCGATATTGTTGTTGCCAATTGGATTGCTTGCCGCCGAAACCGCTTCGATGAGTGAGCTTTTGCGTAATTCTTCTTTTAGCGACTGAATTTGTCTGCGGGCGGATTCGCTCTCCAAATGAAAGGTCAGCACCTGATCTTTATTAAATCCCAAGTCTTTATGCAGCGCATAGCCCATCTGCCGGTAAATAACCCACGAGCAGGCAATCAACCCCACAGCGGCCACAAACTGAAAAACAACCAGCACCTTTCTGAATCCGACGCCACCAACCTTGCTGCTTGTTTGCCCTTTCAGCGCAACCACGGTTTGGAAACCCGACAGAAACAGAGCCGGATAAAGTCCGCTGCCGACACCCAGCAACAAGCCAAACAGGGCCACAACGCCCAACAACAGCCAGGGGCCGTAGGTCATCAAGGATAAGCACTTTGTGGCCAGTTCATTGAACAGCGGTAAGGCGATATTGGCGAAAACTACCCCGACCACGCTGGCCAGCAACGCCATTAACATCGACTCCGTAATAAACTGCCTGACAAGCTGACTGCGGTGGGAGCCAATTGCTTTCCGAACGCCCACTTCGCGCAGGCGACTCATGGACCGGACGGTGTACAGGTTCACATAGTTGATGCCCGCGATGAGCAAAATCAGGGCGGCTACCAGCGCGAAAATATAAACAGTCTGGCTGTTACCATTGGCCCCGGCTTCGTAGTCCAGGTGTGAGTGCAGGTGAATGGACGGCAGCGGCTGAAGTTCCATCCGGTACGTTAGTTCGCTACCCATTTCCTTTTTCAGGTATTTGGGAAAGAAGCCGGTTAGCTTAGCTTCCAGGGCTTTGGCATCGGCTGCTTTATTGAGCAATATGTATGTATATAAATCGAAACTCTGCCAGCCGTTGGTATAATTGGTTGGCAGGGAGCGCAACGCACTGAATTGTAGGTGTGAATTTGTCGGCACATCGGCGATGACACCCGTTACGGTATTGGGAAAGTTATTGCTGAATTCAACCGTTTGGCCAATAGCTTTGGCCGGGTCGCCAAACAGTTTTTCGGCCAGATTTTTAGTCAGAACAATGCGCTGGGGTTGCGCCAATGCAGTTGCCGGATCACCGTACAAAAACGGGAACGTAAACACATCGAACACCGATTGATCAGTGAACATGATGTCGTTGGCCTCAATTTTCTTGTCCCGATACGTAATCAACCCACCCCCTTCAGGATTTAGGCGAACGGTTTTCTTGATCTCAGGATAGTCGTTTTTCAATGCACCGGCAAAGGGGGCCGATGTTGGGGCCAGTTGAAGATTGCCGCCAGCCCATTGTGCATAATGAACTACCCGAAAAATTCGGTCGGCATGAGCATGAAAGCGGTCGTAACTCAGTTCGTGCCACACATACAGCACCATTAAACCAACGGCGGCTATTCCCACGCCCATGCCAACAATATTCAACGCACTGAATAGCCGGTTTTTCCAGAGGTTCCGCCAGGCGATTTTGAGGTAGTTTCTGAACATGATTTTAGCGTTTAGGGTATCTTTGACTAAAAAAACAATGGCATATAGCCATTTTACGTCAATGTCTCAGTTAGAAGACCAGTTTGGTATCACCCAAAACCGAACCCGGCTTTTTGAAGGCGTTGCCCCCGTTTTGGCCAGCGAAACCTTGCGAAACGAACTCTACGAATCGGCTTCGCTGCCGTTGCTGACCGAAAAAGCCAAATCTGAATTTCTGATTGCGCCGATTTTCAAAGAAATCAGGCGGCACAATAACTACGCCACCAGCTTTTTTTCGGGATACAATTTTGACGTGTATGCCGAAAAAGGACTGACTGGTTTTTGCGATTACCTGTTCACCGCCGAAACCCACAGTATTGACATCAAGGCTCCGGTTTTTTTGCGTAGTGGAGGCCAGAAACCGAACCGTCGAAGAAGGACTGGCCCAGGCCGGAGCCTCGATGCTGGCAGCCGCGCTCTTCAACGAGCGTAAAGGCACCGCCCAACCCGCTATTTACGGCTGCGTTACCACCGCCTACGAGTGGGTTTTTCTGCGACTGCACGATGCCATTCTCGACATTGACATCACCCAATGCTATTCCCTCGAAGAACACTCGCTGCCGTATTTGCTGGGCGTGATGCAACATATTATTGACCAGTTTATTGATTGACCCAAACCCACCGCCAACTTCTGTGCCACGAAAATTATAGCCTGATAATCAGTAAATTACGAAAATAAAAAACAGCCGGGTGTCCGATAATGGACACCCGGCTGTTCGATAACGGACAGTTTACGACTAACTCAGTTGCTTACCGACACCGAGCCGCTGCTGGCCGACAGCACCACCGGAATACTGCCCCCGTTGAGCTGACCCCGAACGCGGTCTTTCTCGATGCTCCCCGAAAAACCCGCCATCGGCTGCGGTACCGTCACGCGATTACCGCGCAAATCGAGGTCAAGCTCCTTCTCTAACGGCATCCTGACCCGCACACTGCCCGACGAAGCCGACAGCCGGACGTATTTGCCAACCGACATCATCTCGGCCTCCACGCTGCCCGAACTCGTGCTGGCTTCGAGACTGCCGGCCATGCCCCGTAACCGGATTGAGCCGCCCGATGTGCTGGTGAATAACTCACCCTTGATGTCGTTGCCCTCCACGCTGCCGCCACTGGTGGTCGCACGAACGTCGCCGTTGAGATCGCGGAGCCGGATGGAACCACCCGACGTTTCGAGCCGGATTTTGCCCGACGAAGCCATCGCTTCGATGCTGCCACCACTCGTTTCTAAGTCCACCATCGGGCGGCAATTGTTCAGGTTTATGGAGCCGCCCGACGTGCGGCCCTGCGTATTTCCGTCTAAGTCGGTCATGTTCAGGCTGCCGCCATTAGTTTCAAATTTCTGATCACCAGCTAAATGACTCAGACTGATTGAGCCACCCGACGTACGCAGATCGGTAGCCATCCGGCGCGGCACATACACCCGGAAGGCGATGCTGACGCCGTTTTTCCAGTTCATCTTATCTCTTTTCCGTTTGGCCGTTGCCACGAGCGTATTGCCCTGTGCTTCGACAGTAATTATGTAGTCAGCGAGCCGCTCATCAAGTTCGGCCTGGCTGAGATTTTTGCTGCCATTCCAGTTATTGGGCTGCACATAGACCTCTACTTTGGCTTCGCCCGCGTGGTTGCCCTCAATAGTGATACTGCCGCCCGACGTTTCGACGCGCACGGTAGTCAGGCCGTTGGTGGCAAAGGTTTTGGTTTGGTAAGGCGGTTGGCTGGTATTCTGGGCGAGGGCGGGGCCGGTCAGCAGTAACGCAACGGCGAGGATTTGGAGGAGATATTGCATGATAATTGTGTGTTTTGGTAAAGATGCCCGAACGGGGCCGGGCGTTGCATCAAAAGAAAAACTGTCATTTTGGGCTATCTTTGAGAAAACGTATTTCAACTATGGAAGACATCCTTGAACGCCCCATCATTACTGACGAATTAGAAGACGAAAAAATGTCGAGCTACAATCATGCTGAGTTGCAAAGCCATCTGGCTTTTTTATTTCGTGCGGCTTATCGTCACGAGTACAGTATCCTGACCGAACCTGATTTTGATTTTGCATCCGGCAAAACCCGCCCCGACCTCTGCATCATGCCCAAGCGGAAAGCTAACTGGTTAGCCGATGAGATCGTGGTGCAGGACGTACCGCTGACCACCATCGAAATTCTCTCGCCAGAGCAAAGCCTGAACAACCTGACCGAACGTATCTACAAAAAACACTTCCCGGCGGGCGTTAAAACGGTTTGGTTAGTTGTTCCCACCGTTCAAACCGTTTCTGTTCTGCTACCCGACCGCAAACAAGTTAATTTTTCTACTGGCACCGTTCTTGACCCCGTTACGGGGATTCAGTTAGAAGTAGCCGATATTTTTGAGGGTTGATTTTATTCGCTCCGTAAACTCGTCACCGGATTCATCGTCGCGGCTTTCACGCTCTGGAAACTCACCGTCAGCAGGACGATTCCTACCACCATCACACCGGCCAGGGCAAATTGCCCCACCACCAGCGATTGCCAGAATGGGAGGCCCGTCAATACGCTTGCCAACCCAGTCAGGGCAGCCAATGCCAGCCAGAACCCAGTTTATTTTACTACAAATTTCACCCGTCGGTTTTTGGCCCGACCAGTTTCTGTATCATTACCAGCCACGGGCCGCGAACCACCGTAGCCCATAGCCCCGACCCGGTCGCCGGCGATGCCATGCCGGATCAGGTAATTCATCACCACCCGCGCCCTGTACTCCGAGAGGGACTGATTCAGGCGGGGGTCGCCCACGTTATCGGCATGCCCGGCAGTAGTCGTGTTCAGCACCACCCGGTACAGTTGGTTGCCTTTGGTGTGGAAACGGTCGTAGGAAACCTCGTCCTGTGTAAATAGTAAAATGAACATCACAGCCGCCAGTCCCGCGCTTAACCCCGCGATGTTGATGACGCTGAGAACCCGGTTGCGGACCAGATTCCGTCAGGCAATTTTGAGGTAGTTTCTAAGCATGATTCTCTATTTTTGGTATCTTTGAAAAAACAACGTTTGGTTATGGAAGCCCTCATCCAACAAGTCTCTGAGTACGAACTCGGACGCAACAAACCAATGCCTACACTTATTCATGGTGCCATTCAGGCCAATCTGTCGTTTGAACTCAAACTAAATTATCGCACCAGATTCAGGGTTGCCAGCGAAGTCTTATTAGACACTCAGCCAACAGGCAGTACACCCGATGTGGTCTTGTATCCATTTGCTGCACTTGACTACAAACATGACCCGTCACGCCGTACAGATGCGCCCTTGCTAACCATTGAAATCCAGTCAGCCTCCCAAAGCACCGACGACATGGTTGATAAGTTGGAGCCGTACTTTTATTTTGGGGTACAATCTTGCTGGATTGTTATTCCAAAACTCCAGGCTATACTGGTGTATGACGGCCCATTTCACTATCATTTCTTTCATGGAAATGAAATCCTGAAAGACGCTAAACTGAATATCGAGCTTGATCTGAAAAAAGTATTTGAGTAATCTCAAAATGCTTCATTCTGACCGCAAACTGGTCACCGGATTCATCAGGGCGGCTTTCACGCTCTGGACACTCACCGTCAGCAGGGCGATGCCCACCGCCAGCAGACCGGCCAGCGCAAACACCCACCACTCGATGTCGATTTTGTAGGCGAAATCCTGCAACCAGCGGTTCATAACCCACCACGCAATCGGCGAGGCAATGACAATGGCAATCAGAACTAATTTCAGAAAGTCTTTGGAAAGCAACGCCACAATGCTGGCTACGCTGGCCCCCAGCACTTTGCGGACCCCGATTTCTTTGGTGCGTTGTTCGGCAGTGAAAGCCGCCAGACCGAACAGACCGAACAGACCGAACAGACCTAAGCAGGCAATGAAAATGGTTAACCCGGCGAAGACCCGGTAGAGTAACCCCATCTGCTGCTCCGTTTCGTAGTATTTGTTCAGTTGTTCCTCGTAAATCCGGGTGGCTTCGGGATGAAACTGGTCGAAACCGAGATCGTAGCGCACGGCCATGAACAAGAGCAGGGCAGCGGCCACGCCCACGCTCAGGCCCAGCACGTTGAGGATTGTAAAACTTCGGTTGCGGACCAGATTCCGCCAGGCGATTTTGAGGTAATTGCGAAGCATTTTGGGTTTGGTTAAATTTGTCAAAAACAACGACTTATGTATTTCCCTTCTATAACACAGTCGCCAGTGGTCAACGAAGATTTTGGCGTATGGGCACCGATTGACCATCAGCGCGTTATCTCACTATTGACGATGGGCTTAGGCGTTCTCTACTACCGCGAGAAGGCTATTCCATTGGAGCCGCTACCTGAAACGATGCTCGATCAGGGCAAGGCCAGTTTGGTGCCTGATATCTCTCTCCGCGATAATGAAGCTGCCCAAACGCCGGTTATTATTGAAGTCTGCCACTCCGACGGGTTGAAAGGCGACCTCCGCAAAGTGATTCAACTCATCGAGGATGATGAATACGGCATTCTTGAAGGCTTTGTTTACAATTACAAAACCGAAAAGTGGCTGCGCTACCGCAAAGACGACGGCGGGCAGGCTACCGAATCCTCGTTCTCGGAGGTGCTGAATCTTGACTTGAATACGTTTTTATGAACGCGCTTCACTTCACCGTCAGCACGTTCGGTTCGCCCGCTTTCACCACGAAGGGCAACTGCATTTACTCCAAGCCGTTTTGCCGGTAGGTGTAACGGTACTTACCGGGTTTCATGGTCAGCGTCATATAGTCTCGGAAGTAGTACATTTCTGTTCATCGCCCCATTAGCTAACCTTAAAATCCAGCATAATCAGGCATCATTGACGGACACCGGATAAGCGATTATTTTGGTGGGAGGGGCGGCACCGTGAGCTACCCAACCGGGCCGTAGGGTAGGGGTCTGCCGGTCTGGCAAACCGAACCCTGTTGCCATTTGTTCAACTACAGTCGGCTGTCCGGCCTGCTCCCGCCAACCGGCCCGGGTGCGCTGAGCGTATCGATACCGCCTTATACTTAACTCTTATGAATTGGCAGTCTGTCCTTTCGACGTTATCGTTGCCTGATCTGGTGTTTGCCGCGCTGCTGGTGTTCCAGCTTCCTGCCGCCGTTCGCCTGCTGGTGCATCTGGTACAGATCGCGTTTCGGTATCCGCCCGTTGGCCCCACCCCGCTCCAGCCGGACCAATCGCCCCTCGACCCCTCGCTCGTGGGCAGCGTCAGTGTGCTGGTGCCCACCCTGAACGAGGTGCATCGGCTGGAACCCTGCCTGCTGGGTCTGATGCAGCAAGGCCCCGAGGTGCGCGAGATTCTCATCATCGACAGTAATTCGCAGGACGGCACCCGCGAACTGATCTGGCAGTACGCCCAGCGCGATGCCCGCATCAAACTCCTGACCGACACGCCCCTGCCGTCGGGTTGGGTTGGGCGGCCCTGGGCCTTGCACTATGGCTACCAGCAGAGTTCGCCCCAAAGCCAGTATGTGCTGGGCATTGATGCCGACACCCAGCCGCAGCCGGGGCTGGTCAAAACACTCGTCACCAAGGCCCGGCAGGATGCCTGCGACCTGGTGTCGTTGTCGCCCCGGTTCATCGTGCGGTCGGCGGGCGAAGCGGGGCTGCACGCGGCCCTGCTCACCACGCTGCTCTACCGAACCAACAGTTGGGGCAACGGCCCGGCTACGGAGCAGCAGGTGCTGGCCAACGGCCAGTGTTTCCTGACTCGGCGGGCAGTGCTGGACGCTGTGGGCGGCTATACCTGCGCCCGCCACTCCTTCTGCGACGATGTGACGCTGGCCCGCTACGTCGCCAAAGCCGGTTTCCGGGTGCAAATGCTCGACGGGGCGCAACTCATCAAGGTTCGGATGTACGAGGGCGTGGCCGAGACCTGGCGCGAGTGGGGCCGCTCCCTCGACCTGAAAGATGCCTCCACCGCGCCCCAACTCCGCAGCGACCTGCACC
>JBBRUB010000056.1:0-10574 GCA_038248175.1 Cytophagales bacterium
CCGTAGCTACGGCTACGGCCTGCAAAAAGCGCCTTGACCACAGCCAAAATCCACTGCTTTCAGCCTCAAATCGCTAACTCAAACAGCTTCTAACTGCTTATCGCGTTCGGGCCGCGGAAAGACTTCAAGTGGGCTATTGTTGCAGCAAACTGCATGTAACTGCGCAAACTGGCTCGCAAGAGACTTTATTTGTTTACTATGCCTGACTTCTTTGTCCAGAATGAAAAATAGGACGCTTAAAAATAGCCTCCTATGTTGTCGTCATTGAAATAGCATATACCTTTAGACGTACACAATCATCAACAGAAATGGGTACCCGCATACTGATTTTACACCACCGGCACCTGATAGGTTATTCTGTGGCAACACACGCAGAACGTCAGGGATACCTGACAATGCTTAGCCCCTGACTTTGGCTGATGCTAAAGTGGCAGCACAAACTCATTTAACTTGGTGGGGTTGATGACTTACTACGTGGCATTCAATACACAGGCCTTACAGGCACTTGTAGGCCAGTATACTATAACTTACGTAGCAGCCTGCTGTTTCTGTCGTTGTAAATGTAAAGCTGGATGTCCGAGTTTAGTTGGGCCTGTTCAAGAACAGAGATTTGGTCAAGAAGGGTACCCATAAAATAAGTGTGTACCCTTCTTAACAACCTCAAAACACTAAAATTCCATGAACAAATCAGCGAGGATTCTTCTCTTTGCGTTCCTCTACGTTCAGGCTATTACCGGCTTTGGCCAACACGTGCCGAGGCAACGCCTTGCGCTGGGCGTGTATCCGCTGAGCATTCCGCAGGTGGGGGCCAATGCCCTCTTTATGACCAACCTGTCGTATGACTATACACTGAAAAACACAGGTGAGGGGTTAGCCGTTGGGGCCTTTGCTACGTATGTCAGACGGGGAGACCCGCGCGTTACCGAAACGGTGCTTGGCCCCAAGGTGTCGTACAATTATCAGAAAAACAGAATGACCATGTTTTTTGGGGTCGGGGTTGGCTACGGCTGGCAAACCGGGCAACCAGATGCCGGGACTTCTAATGTCCGGCTCAAATACAACGTTGGCCTAGCTTACCGGCTGTTAGGGCCTCTGGGTTTGCAACTGGAAATGTCGAACTACAGGAATCTGACAACAACGAGTCTTGGGTACTTGCCCCTGCCCATGATTGGACTGAATGCGCAGTTTTGATTGCACGGCTCACGCACGATCCGGTAGCCTCTCAGGGTTAAGCTGGGGCCGTGAATGTCAAAAATTCGCCGGGCGGTTTGTTGCAGAAAGGTCATCAAGAACGGAGACGGATCAGACGGTGGGTTACTCCGTAAAGATAACGCCCCCATCCCCACTATTGTCCCGTCTGCTGGACTAATTCGGCAATTTGGCGGAGGTACACCGCGTCGGTTTCGCCCCGCTGCTGGGCTAATTCTCTGAAGGCAAGCCACTGATTCCGGTAAAAGTCAGCCGGGTAAACGGGTTGCCGCAACCGCTCGAATTCCGCCACAAAACCAAGGGGTTCGGTTGCGATTGCCGGTCGGTCAATACCGATGGTAAGTTGCCCGTCGGGCTGGCGGGTGTAGGCCACGATCCTGTCGAAGAGATTGTTCTGCTCGGCAAGGTCCAGGTTAACCGGAATCTGCCGGTACGCTTCGTCATGCACCTCAATAGGTGAAAACCGCCCGACGCCGGTTAACTGCTTATCGCGTTCGTATCGTTGAAATACGCCGAGCAAACTGTCCCTTCGGTGAACAGCCAGCGCATGGGCTTCAACCCGGAAACCAGCCTACCGTACCTCCTGCGCTGTGCGCTCAATAACGGCGTAGGTTCGCATGGTACCCTCAATGATAAAATTACATCGCAGGCGCAGGCATTCAGCTTTTAGAAAATCAACAACTGCATTGGAAAGTTTTTGCGTGTATTTAGGCGAGTCTTGCCCAAATTGTTCGTCAAGTTCTCTTTTGCGCGGATGGTGCTGCCGGTATTCATCGCCGTTTATAACCACCAGATCCGATAAACGATGATCGCGCCGTAACTTCTTTATCAGGCCGGACTTACCTGCCGCTGGTTGACCACCAAGTATAAACCCGATCGGCTGCTTCGATTGATACAATGTAGGGTCACCTATTTCCTGCATAAAAGCGACTTGTTTAGAGACATTCAGTTCTCCTTCCGAAAACTCGTGGATGTTCATCAAGTTGTGTTGTAGGGTACTCTGAATTTATGTTTCGTCTCCCGAATCAATGATGAATATCCTCCTTAACTGATATGCTACCTGCATCATTCATAACTGAAGCGGCCTGATCGTCGCGGTATTGGTTACCCGAGTAGAATGCCCTATCATCTGTCGGCTTGGATTTGCCAAAACCAACCGTATCGCCGAAAAATCTTTTGGAACCAGATATTTCTTCTTCATTCTGCACCTTGGTTAAATTGAGATGAGTAACATACTCGCCTTCTACCTTCTGATACAATTTCTCTACCTGATCACCGTCGTATATCTGGTTAACTTCCCGTTTGAAGTCGCTAATCTTTCCCATAGCTTCCTGATAGATAGCATCAGCTTTTAGTTCTCCACTATCAAATGAAAAGCCCGCTTTCCTATACTCAGCAGCGACTATGTGTAACTTCTCCGTTTGCTCCGCAATCATCTTACCGATGATTTCGATGGCGATGTCGTCCTTGATCCATGGCAAAATTTGCATGTCCATTCTCTTCGTTGGTTTAATACCCGTCTATCAAACATACGCAAAACCAGCTGGTTAGTGCATGCGGTCGCCCCGCACGGGCAGGGTGGCGAGGATGGCAGCTTCTTCGGCCAGAAACTCCTTCCAGCGTTGGCGGACGCGGTCGGCAGGGAGAAAGGTTTCGGCCAGGTCGATGAAGGTACGGTAGTGGCCCGCTTCGGAAATCATCAGGTCGTGGTAGAACCCGCGCAGGCTCTCATCGGCAATGTGCTGCGAGAGGAGTTTGAAGCGTTCGCAGCTACGCGCTTCGATGAGAGCGTTGATAAGTAAATTGTCCAGCATCTGCTCATTCTGATCGGCGGTGGACCGGCGCATACGGCTCCGCACCTGATTGACGTATTCGTCTTTGCGCTGCCGACCCAGCTTGATACCCCGCTTACCGAGTTCGCGCAGCACCTGCCGGAAGTGCCCCCATTCTTCGGCCACGATGGGCGTGAGCACCTCCACAAGTTTAGCTTTGTCGGTGTACATCACGATGAGCGAAATACAGGACGAAGCGGCCTTCTGCTCGCACCAGGCGTGGTCGATGAGGATTTCGCCGATGTTCATTTGGGCAATGTCTGCCCAGCGCGGGTCAGTGGGGAGTTCCAGTCCGAGGGTTGTCATGGTATTTTTTTAGACACAGAGATACACAAAGAGATGCAGAGTTGAAGAGGAGATTCGCGGAGGTATCAACGTAAAGAACTCTGCGTGTCTCTTTTCTTCTCTGCGAATCTCTGTGTAACAACTCTAAAAATCAACTTCGGCAACCAGCAGCCCCTATTCATCGTTACTCATATATGAAACAGACCATTGCTATTTTTCTGCTCGTGCTCACGGGGCTGGCGGGTTGCCAGACCGGAGCCACCAGCGGCAATTCGGCCCAGACCACCAAAGATACCAGCCCGGCCAAACTGCCCGACCTGAAGCCCGGCGAGGCAGTAGCTACGTTCGCGGGCGGTTGCTTCTGGTGTACCGAAGCGCAGTTCGAGTCGCTGCGGGGCGTTCGCGAGGTCGTATCGGGCTATGCTGGGGGCGAAGAAGCCACCCCGACCTACGAACAGGTGGGTTCTGGCCAGACGGGCCACGCTGAAGCCATCCAGATTTACTACGACCCCGCTGTAGTCCCTTACGATACGCTCGTGAAAGCGTTTTTCATTGCCCACGACGGCTCGTCGCTGAACCGGCAGGGACCGGACGTAGGCACGCAGTATCGCTCCGCTACCTTTTACCGGACGCCCCAGGAAAAGGCCAGTATCGAAGCCGCCATTAAACGTGAAGACGGGTCGGGTAAATACAGTCGCCCTATCGTAACGCAGGTGGTGCCGTTCGAGACATTTTACCCCGCCGAGGTGTACCATCAGGGATACTACTACACGCACGGCAACGAGATGTATGTCAGCAGCGTATCCAAACCCAAAGTCGATAAATTCCGCAAACGCATGAGCAGCTTGCTCAAGGAGGATTTGCAGTAGCATTTTTATTGTTCAGCTCGTTCTACCAATAACTTGCCCCGGTCGTCAGACCGGGGCTTTTGTTCGCCACTGCTACCCATTTCCGAATATCTGTTCACTGAAAAAGACCGTTCGACTTAAATCTATATTGCACGATACGCCAGAACCGTGTAACATTGTTCAGTCATTCGTCGGGCAGATGTTCCCGTGAGTGACCAACGTTATGCCCGAACCAGACCAGTCAATTGGCAAAAAAATTCTGGGGTTCTTCATCAAAGAGGCCGAAGAACCGGCACCAGCAATCGCTACCGGCTCCCCGCCTGCCCAGCGTGCGGTACCACGCCCGCCCACGGCTGATGTATCTACGCCAAATGCAGGCCAGTCAGACAGCGGAACTCGCGGAACAATTGATGACAAGTTTGCGCAGCATTTGGCCGACGTGCTGGCGCAGAACAACCCGCCCGGACCCGATTATTTCGAGTTTCGCGAAACGCTGCGGAGCCTGCAAAACCTCGGCCTGACCGAAGATAAGCAGTATCAGGCGGCCTGGGCCAGCTTTAAAGCCCTGAGCGGTACCACCGATGTTAACCTGCTGACCGGCACCGCTAACCAGTACGTTGCGGCCCTGAACAAAGACCGCGATGGCTTCGGCAAGAGTGTAGAAACGGCCCTGACCGAGCGCGTGGGCGGTTTGCAGAACGAGCAGCAAAAACTCCAGCGCGAAAACGAAGCCCTGGCCAAACAGTTGCTGGAAATTCAGAAACAGATTGATGCCAACAATACCCGGCTAACTACTATTGGTGGGGAAATGACGGAACAAAGCGCGAAAATCGAGCAGAACCGCCAGAACTACGACGCTACGTTCACGCACTTCACCAGCCAGATCAAAGCGGACATTGACAGGATAAAGCAGTACCTTAACTAAAGTTGTAAAGTCGTAGGTGGTCCGCCACCGCGGTTGTAAAGTTACATAGTTGGCTGACGCGAAAATGATACGTGCGTCAGCCAACTCGCGTCAGCTAACTTTACAACTCAATAACTTTACAACTACAGTGGCAGACCACCTATAACTATTTTAAAAATGGCAACACCTGACTTTTCCCAATTGGGCGGCAGTACGGACCCGGAAAAACGGTCGTTCTGGAGCCGCCCAGAAGGTATTCTGGGCCTGATTACGCTGGCTGGACTGGCCGGTTTCGCGCTCGTGAACATCAACACGATCCTCGAATTTCTGATTCGCGCTACGTCCAACGTTCTCGAGCTGGCTTTGCTGCTGGGGGTGCTGGGCGTCGTGATCTTTCTGATTACGAGCCGGGATATACGCACCGCGGTGTTCTTTCTGTTTAAGTCGATGATGCGGTCGCTGACAGGTGCAGTGATTCAACTGAATCCCATCGCGATTATGAAAATCTACGTTGACGATCTCAAGAAAAAGCGTCAGCAAATGCAGGGACAGATCGACACGCTGGCCGGGCAACTGGTGAAGCTCAACAAACGCATCGGCAGCAACAACGAAGGCATCAAGCAGAAATTTGCCGAAGCCAACAAAGCCAACACCATGACCGACCGGCCCGGTATGCGCGAGCAGGCGCAACTGGCCACCATCGAGGGCGCGGGTTTACAGGAAATGAACGAGAAACTGCTGCCCCTCCAGCGGAACATGACTACCGTGCTGGCTTTCATGGAGAAGGTGAATCAGAGTGCCGGCTACATCATCAAGGAAACCGAGATAAAAGTCCGGCTCAAAGAAACCGAGTACCAGATTGTGAAGGAAAGCTCGAACGCGCTCAAAACTGCCGTCAGCATCTTCAAGGGCGACCCCGACAAAAAGTTCTATTTCGATCAGTCGATGGAGTATATTCAGGACGACATGAGCCAGAAACTCGGCGAGATGAAGCGGGCGATGGACCTGTCGATGGACTTCATCAACGGCGTCGATATTCAGAACGGTATGCTCTCCGACAAAGGCACGGCCCTGCTGGAAGCTTACAACAAAGGCGAGTTCAAGGCTATTCAGTTAGAGGCACCCGGTTCGCCAATGCTTAATCCCATTACCGCCCCCCAACCCGGACAAACACCCGCGAAGGACGCGGGATACCGGAATCTCTTAGACTAATTGTCAATTTCGAATGAGTGAATATGCTGGCGCGAGTCAGTTCCTGCGGCAGCTATATTCGCTCATTCCCTCATTCAAAATTAAACACCCATGCAACGTTTAACCCTTGCCGGAAGGCTCATCATCACGGCCCTGATTGTGGCCGCCGTTTTCTTCGGATTCCGCTATTTCGGCGGCAACGACGCACTGCGCAAACTCGCGCCGGAACAAAACACAGAATCGGCCACGATGCCGCGTACCGAAAACCAAACCTCCGATGCATCGAACCCACCTAATGAGTCTGTTGCTTCGGATAATGCGTCTTCATCCGGCGAAGCAACAGCCAACAGCGGTCCCCGCCCGGCGTTTACATTTACGCCCCCCGCGCCCCAAAATGGCAAACTGAAGGGCGTAGTCGAACTGGGTGCCAGCGGATTCAACTCATTTATTGTGAAGATTGACGAGCAGAAACGCTGGAGTCTGGAGAAAGCCGAATTTGGCAACAGTCTGGTCATGGAAAACATGGCGACGGACACCGACATCCGGGCGGGGCTGAAAAGCTACATCGGCAAGATGCTCGACTACGGCGTTAATGGCCGCGATATTCAGTTTGTGGTCAGTTCGGGAGCTGCCAAAGCAGAAGGAACGCAGAAGATTACCCGCGCGCTCAAGTCGCTGAACTACGTAGTAAACGCCGTTACACCGGAGCAGGAAGGGTCGTTGGCTTTGCGGGCGGTGCTACCGGAAGCTTATGTCGACAATTCGTTTGTAGTCGATATTGGCTCGGGGAATACCAAGATTTCGTGGATGGAAAACGGGCAGATCAAAGCCATTGAAACCTACGGCGCGAAGTATTTCCAGAACAACACCAGCGACCAAACCGTGTATGACGAGGTACGCGCCAAAGCCAAACAGATACCCGTTGACCGGCGCAAGACGTGCTTCATCATTGGCGGTGTTCCTTTCGAGATGGCTAAAGAGGTACGTAACGGCAAAGAACGTTACACGGTACTCAACGCGCCCTCGGGCTATAATCTGGAGAATGCCAAATCCAAAGCGGGCCTGAACATCTACAAAGCCATTACCGACGCCACCGGCACCAGTCAATTTGTCTTCGACTGGGACGCCAATTTCACCATCGGCTATTTGCTAACGCTGAAATAGAGTTGTTTTCTTTCGCCACAGAGATGCACCAAGACGCACGGAGTTTCACAGAATTTTTTTCTCAATTTTTCTCTGTGTAACTCCGTGCGTCTTGGTGCATCTCTGTGGCGAAAAACATTTTCACCCCACAAATTCGTTATCTTGTCGAGCCAATTCCCCCTTGCAAGATGACTCTTCGCTACGTTACGCTTCTATCCCTCCTCTCGGCTGCCCTGACACTGACCGGCTGCGAAACCGATCTCGCCCCGCAGGCTCTGCCCGAACACGACTATTTTCCGCTACAATCCGGGCATTTCGTGGTGTATGACGTCGAAGAGACACGCTACGCCCTGAACGCCAACCCCGTAACGCAGCGCTACCAGCTCAAAGAACTGACTGGCCCGGCTTACCTCGACGCGGCCAAACAAACGGCGTTTCAACTGGTGCGTTCCCGGCGCGGAGCCGACGATCAGCCCTGGCTACCCGACTCGCTCTGGACTGCCCGGCTCAGCAACAACGAAGCCATCCGGGCCGAGAATGGACAGAACATCGTAAAGCTGATTTTCCCCGTCAACGACTTCCTGATCTGGAACGGGAACCGCCACAACGCCCGCGAAGCCGACGGCTACGAACTCCGCAACGCTGGCCAACCGTACCGCGTGGGGCCAACTGAATTTCCCGAAACCGTGACCGTGGTCGCACAGGACGACTCGACGCTGATTGCCCTTGATAAACGACTCGAAGTTTTTGCCCGGCAGGTAGGAATAGTCTATAAAGAAACCGCCCGGCTCAGCTACTGCGCTGAATCGGCCTGTCTGGGCAAAGCGAAAATCGAGTATGGTACCCGGCAAATTTATCGGCTACGCGAACATGGACAGGAATAGACGGGCCTGGGTTAGCAGTTGTCTCACCCTGCTATTTTGGGTTAGTCAATTAAGCGCGTCGGCGCAGCGACCTCAGAAGTATCTTGTGTTGCTTAAAGACAAAGCGAACTCGCCGTACAGCGTTTCGCGTCCGCAGCAGTTTCTGTCGCAGCGGTCAATACAGCGTCGGCAAAAGCAGAACATTGCCACGCTGGAGCGCGATTTACCGGTTAACCCAGCCTACGTAACGCAGCTTCAACAGGCCGGGGCCAAAATCTGGTTTTCCTCGCGCTGGTTCAACGCCGTGCTGATCGAAGCAACCGGCGCTACGCTGAACGGAGTAAAAAAACTGCCGTTTGTTGCGGGTATCGAATTCAACAAATCACTGGCCAATGCCCGCGCTGGTGCGATTAACGAGGCAGTGCGGGCGGCTGGCGTGAGTAAGTTTGGCACGACTGGGACCAGTGCGGCTCTGCCTCTGTACGGCACTTCTGTGGCGCAGGTGCAACAGCTTGGCGTTGATAAGATGCACGACGCCGGGTATCATGGCGAAGGGATGTTGATTGGCGTACTGGATGCCGGATTTCTGAATGCCAATACGGTCGGATTTCTGAAACCGCTCTTCGACGAAAAACGCGTCCTGGCCACCTACGATTTCGTGCAGAAAGAGACAAGCGTTTACGAAGACGATGCGCACGGCATGCAGTGTCTCTCAACCATTGCCGCCACCGCCGACAATCAACTGTACGGCACGGCCTACAAAGCGCAGTTCATTTTGCTCCGTACCGAAGACGCCCGCACCGAGCAGCGCGTGGAAGAAGCCAACTGGCTGTTCGGTGCCGAATACGCCGACAGCGCGGGTGTCGATGTAATCAGCTCATCGCTGGGCTACACCACATTCGACGATCCCGCATCGAACTACACCTACGCCAATATGAATGGCAAAACCACGCTGTCGGCGCGGGCAGCTCAGATTGCTTCGGAAACGGGCATGGTCATTGTGGTGGCGGCTGGCAATGAGGGTGCTGGTGCCTGGCGATACATCTCTACCCCGTCCGATGCCGCCGGGGTGCTGAGCATTGCCGCCGTAAACCGGGCCGGGCAGCGGGCATCGTTCAGTTCAATCGGCCCCTCGCCCGACGGACGCGTTAAACCCGATCTGGCGGCTCGTGGGCAGGGGACCATCATCGGCAACCCGAACGGACTGATTTCGTCGGGCAACGGTACGTCGTTTGCTACGCCCCTGGTGGCGGGGCTGGCGGCTGGTTTCTGGCAGGCAAACCCCGGTTTGTCGGCGGTTCAGGTCACGGACGCCCTGCGCAAAACCGGCAGTCAGTACGCTACCCCCGACGCACAGCTTGGCTATGGCATTCCGAAGTTTACGCAGTTGCTCGTGCTGGCCAACGCCGAACCCGCTGCCCCACCGGTAGTCTTTCCCAATCCCGTCAGCGACGCCGGGCCGTTATTCATTCGCTGGCCCAACGCCGGGCGAACCACACCGGTCAACGCCACACTCACCGACCTGACGGGGCGCGTTTTCTATCAGAAGCAGTACGCGCCCAGCGGAACCGATACGTTCGTGCTGCCCATAACCGGCTTAGCAACGGGCCTGTATTTCGTGACCCTGACGGCGGGTACACTCAAAGAAACCGTGAAAGTGATTAAGCAGTAACGCGGGTGGGAACCCGCCCTGAGCGTCAGCAATACAGGTTAAAGCATTGCTGACGCTCAGGGCGGGCTTCCTACCGCGTTACGATATCACATCCAGAATTACGGCGCAGGCTTCGCGGATTTGGGCTTCGGTAATGATTAAGGGCGGGGCGATGCGCATGGAATTGTCGCAGAACAGAAACCAGTCGGTGATGACTCCGCGCGAGATAGCCCGGTCAATGATGGGTTTAAGTACGTCGAAGGAGTCGAACTCGACGGCCAGCAATAGCCCTTTCCCGCGTATTTCCCGGATGGCGGGGTGTACCAGTAACTGCCGGAACAACTGGCCTTTGGCTTCGGCAGTTGCGTATAGTTTCTCGTCTCGAATAACCTGCAACGTTGCCAATGATGACGCGCAGGACACCGGATGCCCGCCAAACGTGGTGATGTGACCCAGAATCGGGTTGTTTCGAAACACGCTCATAATCTCGGCGGAGCTGATAAACGCGCCGATGGGCATCCCTCCCCCCATGCCTTTGGCACACAGCAGAATATCCGGCACCACCACGCCATCAAACCCCTCGAACCCCCAAAACGTACCAGTACGGCCAAAGCCCGTTTGTATCTCATCGAAAACCAGCAGCGCACC
>JBBRUB010000057.1:0-10558 GCA_038248175.1 Cytophagales bacterium
ATTGGTGTATTGTCGGGCTTGCTGATGGCAACAATCCCTCTCTGGGCGCAGGTCGCTCCGAGGGATTCGGATGCCCGCAGAGGCAGTCGGCTTGAAATCGGCCGCACACCGACCGAATCGAAACCGGTTGCCAAATCTGTGCTGTCACGCCGATTTTCGCCCGTAGGCAATCCGGCAGAGAATAGTCTTGACCGGTCGGTAACTTATCAGAAAAATACCCCCATCAACGCCCACTATCGGTCATTGTTGCTGGGGAAACAGGCTGACAAAGTATCGGTAGCCCGTCCGGCTTCGGCTGAAGCTGGTCCGGTACTTTCTGCCGATGGCCGCCCTGCTCCCGTTTCTGAAAGCAAGGTGGATGATTTCCTGTTCTCGAACGATAAGATTACGGTCTCAAACGCCTACCCTAACCCGGCTGATGAATCGACCGAAATCGACTATCAATTCACCTCGCCCGGCGATGCCCGTCTGGTCATGCTGAGCGTGTTAGGAACTCCCGTTGGAGAGTTTACACTCGAACAGGGCGACCGCAAGTTACGTATCAACACCCGTGGCTTATCGGCAGGCTATTACCTATATCAACTGTCGGTGGATGGCCGAAAGGTGGCTACTAAGCGGTTGCTGGTTCGGCATCAATAAAACAGCTTAACAGAATTTAACAGGGAGCAAGGCTGATCGGCCTGGTTTATACGGCACTATCCGGGCTACCTCGTCGTTTAGACGGAGTAGCCCGTTCTTTTTTTCGTATCTTTGCGGTTCGTATGCAACAAGGTCATTTGGTAAAGGTTTTTCTGGCAGCGTTCGTAGTGTTTGTGCTGGGTTCCTGCAATTCGTTTTCGAAGTTGCAGAAAAATGGCACCGACACTGAGAAATATAAAGCTGCCATTGAGTACTATAAAAAAAGCGAATGGTACCGGGCTGGCGTGCTGTTTGAGGAATTGATTCCGGTGTTAAAAGGCAGCACCGAGTCGGAGATGGCGCAGTTCTACTACGCCTATACACAATACCAGCAGCAGCAGTACTTACTGAGTGCCACGCTGTTCAAGAAATTTTACGAGACGTTTGCCCGATCTGACTACGCGCAGGAAGCTACCTATATGTATGCCTTCTCGCTGTATAAAGACACCCCCCAGTTTAACCTCGACCAGTCCAATACGCTCACGGCAACATCCGCTTTGCAGGATTTTGTCAATACGTATCCCGACAGCAAGTACGCCGACGATTGTACCCGGATGATTCTGGAACTGCGGCAGAAACTGGAGCGAAAAGCCTATGAAAAGGCCAAACTGTATTACAAAACCAGTGGCTTTAATATTGCTTCGTACAAATCGGCGGTTATATCCATCAACAACTTCCAGAAGGATTTCCCTGATTCGCCGTACAATGAAGAGCTGGCCTATCTAAAAGTCGATGCTGAGTTTAGCTTAGCCGAGAATAGCCTGGATACTAAGCAGAAAGAACGGTATCAGGACGCGATGAAGTTTCATCAACAATTCATTGACAAATATCCGAACAGCAAATTCGTGAAGCAGTCGGAGAAAATGTACGCTACCAGTCAGGAGAAGATTGACGTAATTGTGAAGCGCGAAGAGGACATCGCCAAAGAGAGAGAAAAGCAAAAACAGAAAACCCCCGATGCCAACCGGCCTGCAAAGGTCACGGCAGCAAACTAAATTATGGCAACTAACCAATCGATCATCACCCGCAACAACGCGCAGATTGCCGCCCCAACGGGCAATATCTACGAGTCTGTTTCTATCATTTCGAAGCGCGCCCGGCAGATTTCGGTCAAGAATAAAGAGGAACTGAGCAATAAGCTTTCAGAGTTTGTCTCGGCAGTCGATAACCTTGAAGAGGTATTCGAAAATCGCGAGCAAATCGAAATCTCGAAGTTCTACGAGCGGATGCCCAAGCCAACGTCTATTGCCACGGATGAATTTCTGGAAGGTAAAGTCTATTGGCGCATGAACGACGAGACTGAAGCTGAAGCCAAGAAATAGGGGTCGGTCTTTACCGCGCATCACAACCGCACTGCAGTTTTGCCGTGCGGTTTTTTGGTTTGTTTAATTGCTGGCATGACACAAAATGAACCTAACAGGAAAACGAATTTTACTGGGTGTATCGGGTAGTATATCGGCCTACAAATCGGCCCTGCTGGTGCGGCTGCTGGTGAAGGCCGGTGCCGAGGTGCAGGTGGTCATGACCGAGTCGGCCAAAACGTTCATTACACCCCTCACACTGGCCACGCTGTCTAAACGCCCCGCGCACTCGACATTTACGTCTGAAGACGGACAGTGGAATAACCACGTTGAGTTGGGCCTGTGGGCCGACGCACTCGTGATTGCTCCGGCCTCGGCGCGGACACTGGCCCGGTGCGCCCACGCCCTGTGCGACGACCTGCTGTCGGCGGTGTATCTGTCGGCTAAGTGTCCGGTATTTTTTGCCCCGGCTATGGACCTCGACATGTACCAGCACCCTGCCACACTCAGTAATCTGCACCGACTCGAATCGTTTGGCAACCATATTATCCGGGCTGAACACGGCGAACTGGCCAGCGGACTGGTAGGCGAAGGTCGTCTAGCCGAACCAGAAACGATTTTGGCCAGGCTGGAGCGTTTTTTTGAGGAACAGAAAACGATGGACGAAATTTCGTCTTCTCTCGTCAACAAGCGAGTTCTGATTACCGCCGGGCCTACGCAGGAAGCCATTGATCCGGTGCGGTACATCAGCAATCACTCGACGGGTAAGATGGGATACGCAATTGCCGATGCCTTCGCCCGCGCCGGCGCTGCCGTTACGCTCGTGAGCGGTCCCACCGCCCTGCCTCTACCCCACCCTGCCGTCCGGCGCATCGACGTGCGGTCGGCAGAGCAGATGTTTGTGGCTACACAGGCCGAATTTACCAACGCCGACATCACGATTCTGAGTGCGGCAGTGGCCGACTATACCCCCGCCCACCCTGCCGACCGGAAAATCAAGAAAAAAGAAGCTACGTTTCAGATTGACCTTACCAAAACCGTCGATATTGCGGCTACCCTGGGTCAACAAAAACGCACTGGTCAGTGGATGATGGGCTTCGCGCTGGAAACCGACAACGAAGAGGAAAACGCCCGTAAAAAACTCATCAGCAAGAATTTAGACTGGATTGTCCTGAATTCACTGCGCGATACGGGGGCTGGCTTTGGACACGATACCAACAAAATTACCGTTATTGACAAAGCCGGTCAGACACTCAACTTTGACCTGAAATCAAAGGCCGACGTGGCCCGGGATTTGCTTGGTTTAGTTGCCAAAACACTGGCCAACTCATGAAGACATTCGCTTATTTCCTATTGGCCTTTTCCTGTATGACTGTATCGGTCCGGGCGCAGGAACTGAACTGCCGCGTCACAATTAACTCCGACCAGTTGTTTGCCGCTCAGAAAACCGACTTTTCGTATGTAAGTCAGTTGCAGGGCATCATTACGGAGTTCATGAACACCCGACGCTGGACCAACGATCAGTTTACGACTGCCGAACGCATCAATTGCTCGATAAATATCAACCTCATCAAATCTCTGACGCAGGGCGTTTTTGAGGCTACCGCGCAGATTACCGTAACCCGGCCCGTTTATGGCACCAATTACGAAACCACGACCTTCAGCTACGTGGACCGGGCGTTTAATTTTGTGTATCTGCCCACCACACCCGTCTTTTTCCGCGACAACCAGTTTTCCGACGACCTCACGTCGTTACTCGGCTACTACGCCAACGTGATTCTGGCGGTTGATTACGATACGTTTCGGAAGCAGGGCGGCAACCAGTTCATTCAGCAGGCCTACACCATTACCAACCTGGCGCAGCAGGGATCGCCCAACGGGGCGTGGCAAAACGGGGGCGACCGACGCAACCGCTACTGGCTCATCGAAAACCTGCAAAATCAGCAGCTCCTGCCCTTCCGAGATGGTGTCTATGCCTACCACCGCCTGGGCCTTGATATTATGGCGGGCAATCCATTGCAGGTGCGTAAACAAACGCTCGACTTGCTGGCTCAAATCCGTAAAATTGGCCTGCAACTCCCCAACTCAGTGCTGATTAATTCCTTTTTCGATGCCAAATCAGAAGAGCTGTACAACATCATGTACGAAGGAACATCCACCGAACGCAAACAAAGTTTCGAGTTGTTATCCTACCTTGACCCCGCCAAAACCGAAGTGTATCGCAAGTTGCTGTATAATTGATAAGGACTGGTAAGCAGGATGAATCTATACAGGCGTGAATCTGTACAGGCGGATAACTGTTTACTGATAAATGCCTTTCTTCCATGCTATCGCATTTACTGATAAAAAACTACGCCCTTATCGACGAACTCGAACTCTCGCCCGACCGTGAACTGAACATCATCACGGGCGAAACGGGTGCGGGCAAGTCAATTATGCTGGGGGCCATTGGTCTGCTGCTTGGCAACCGGGCCGATACGCGTGCGTTGTACAATCCGGAAAAAAAGTGCGTTATCGAAGGCTCCTTTGGCGTGTCGGGCTACGCCATCGAACGAATTTTTGAGGATGAGGAACTGGATTTTTCCGATACCTGCATTGTCCGGCGCGAAATCAGCGTCAGCGGCAAGTCACGGGCGTTTGTGAACGACACGCCTGTTAACCTGGAAACGCTTCGACGGGTTACGAGTCAGTTGATGGACATTCACTCGCAGCACGATTCAGTCCTGCTCGGCTCCAATGATTACCAGCTGGAAATTGTGGATACCTACGCCCAGGATGACCATCTGCTCCGCGCCTACCGCGCCGATTATCAGGTGTATCGGGAGAAAAAAACAGCGTACACGCAGCTGCAGGACGAAGCGAAAGCGATGCGGAAAGAGTTTGATTACAACAACTTCCTGTTTGGTGAACTAACCAAAGCACAGTTGCAGCCCAACGAGCAGGAGACGCAGGAGCAGGAACTAAATGTGCTGGAAAACGCCGAAGAAATAAAGGCAAAACTCCAGTTGGCGTATGAATATCTGGACAACCCGGAACAGTCGGTTATCGACTTTCTGAAAGGCACCATCGGCAACCTGACAGCCATCAGCAAACTCTCCGACCACTACGAACCGCTCCTGCAACGCGCCCAGAGCAGCCTGATTGAACTCCGCGACCTGGCCAACGAGATCAGTACCGAGCAGGACCGGGTCGATCTGGACGACAGCCGGGCCGAAACCCTCCGCGAACGGCTCAACCTGATTTACCAGCTTCAGACCAAACACCAGCTTCCCAACGTGGCCGGGCTGATTGAACTCCGCGACGAACTCGGCAAAAAGGTCAGCAAAGTCCTGAATATGGATGAAGCCCTGGCCGACGCCAAAGCGCAGACCGAAGCCGCCCGCGCTCAGTTGAATCACAGTGCCGACGTCCTCTCAGACGCCAGGAAAGCAGTTTTGCAACCGATAGAAACCGAAATTGGTAGTCTGCTCAACGACCTCGGTATGCCAAATGCATCGCTCAATATCAAAGCCGAAACCGGCAAGGCTGGTCCGGTGGGTATCGACACCATTTCGTTCCTGTTTTCGGCTAACAAAGGTGTGAAACCACAGCAATTGAAGAACGTAGCGTCGGGCGGTGAGTTCTCGCGGCTGATGATGGCCATCAAGTATATTCTGGCCAGCAAACGCTCGTTGCCAACGATCATATTCGATGAGATCGACACCGGCGTGTCGGGGGAGATTGCCATCAAAATGGGCGATATGATGCGTGATATGGCGCACAACCACCAGATTATTGCCATCACGCACCTGCACCAGATTGCGGGTAAGGGTTCGGCCCATTACTTTGTGTATAAAGACAATACAGCCGCCAAGACCGTTAGCCGGATTCGTAAACTCAGCAATACCGAGCGCATTGATGAGATTGCGCAGATGATTGGCGGCAAAAATCCGTCGGCCAGTGCCCTGAAAAGCGCCCGTGAATTGCTGAAACAGCGCAGCCCGGCCACGGCGAAATAACAGCCTGTTGCTTTTTAGTTTTCATCAGGATTTAACCTCAATAATCAATCATTCTATGCGTACGAGTGTTCTTTTTATGGTAGGCATGTTGGCCGCCGGTAGTGTTGTCAGTTGCAAATCTGACGAGAGTTCAGTGAAGGAAACCGAAGAAAAGGTGTTTGCCATCCATGACGATGTGATGGGTAAGATGGGTGACATCATGAAGCTAAAGAAGCAACTCAGCCAGCGCGTAGCTACTATTGACAGCACCAGTCAGGTGGGTTCGGCAACCGGTACGCTTCAGGCCGACGAAGTTAGGGAAGAGGCTATGCGGCTTCGCAAAAACCTTACCGAAGCTGACAGCGTGATGATGGCCTGGATGAGCAACTACAACGGCGACACGCTGTCCAAATTACCAACCGATGGTGCCATGCGGTATCTGTCGGATCAAAAAGACCAGATAGACGATGTTAAAACGAAAGTCAATTCCAGTATCGAACAGGCCCGCGCATTTCTGGGCAAAAATTAGCGGTATTATCGGCCTGTTGGCCCTTGTTGTCTCCATGAGCAGTTGTAGCGGTTCTTCGGACAATGACGAGCTGCCCATTCTGGGGGAACGTAGTTTTAAGGTCAGGGTAATAGACGGTAAAACCGTAATGGATTCGGTCTATCACACAATTCCTGATTTTGCCTTCGTGGACCAGTATAGTGATACGGTGACGGGTAAAACATTCGATAACAAGATTTACGTCGCCGATTTTTTCTTCACCTCCTGCCCTACCATTTGCCCAAAAATGAAGGTGCAGCTCAAGCGGGTCTATGAAAAATATAAGGGCAATCCCGACCTGATGCTTCTCTCGCATACGATAGACCCAGCGCACGATTCGGTGGCGGTGTTGCACGAGTTTGCCAAAAACCTCGGCGTCACGGGTAAGCAATGGCTATTCGTTACCGGCGACCGCGACAAGATTTATGACATCGGCCAGAACAGCTATATGGTTACAGCGCAGGAAGATGCTTCTGCACCGGGGGGCGTAGTACACAGCGGAGCCTTTATTTTAGTCGATACCCACAAACGCATCCGGGGTGTTTACGATGGCACGACCGAAGAAGGTGTTGATAACCTCATGAAGGACATAGATAAGTTGCTGCATGAATCAGACAAAAAGAGTTAGACCGCACCGGCGAACTAACGGCGTAAGCAGAGGAAAGGCGCGGAGTTTTTGGAGATCCTGCGTCCTCTGCGCTTTTCCTCTGTTCGCTTTGTGTTTAAGCCTGACAGCCTGCCAGACGGAGGACGAAATGAACCGGCAGCGGTATATTACCGAAGGCACACTGGTATATCAAAAAAACTGCGCTAACTGCCATCAGGCCGACGGAAAAGGGTTGGCCGCGCTCTATCCGCCCATTGCAGGGTCCGATTATTTAGCAAATAAAGAGCAAGTAATCTGCCTGATAAAGTACGGCATGGAAGGGCCGATTGTGGTAAACGGCAAACGCTACAACCGCCCCATGCCCGCCCAACTCCAGCTCAGCGACCTCGAAGTGGCCGAGATAGTTACGTACATCTATAACGAATGGGGGGGCGAAGATTCACTCACGAGTGCGAAAGAAGTGGGGCCGGTGTTACAGAAATGCGAGGACGAATACCTGAAGAATCAGATTCCACCTTCTACATTGAAGACGCCGGTGGGTTTGCGGATGCGATAACTCGTGAAATCCTGATTAGCATCCAAACCCAGCCCGTATAACTTCTCGCCGGTAAGCTGACTGATAACCGTAACGCGGCTTTCGGTAAATACCTTTTTGGTAGCGGGGTTCCAGTTCAGTTCGGGCGTTAACAGTTTCTCCTGTTTCTGCTTATTCACCACCACCACGTTTCCCATGACAGTGTACAGGTTTTTGGCCTTATCGTACCGTCCGGAATCCGACCGTATCGTAGTCATAACGTCGCCGGTTGGTGCGTAGAACTCAACGTCGACCTGCTCGGGGTATTTACGGTCGTCGTTTTCGTAGCGGAGCTGTTTAGGCGTGGTCAGCTTCACCTTCAACTTAGCGGCTTCGCTGTACAGCAGCCTGACGTCATTTATGACCTCAACCGGCCCCTTATACCGCTTCACTTCTTTCGTCTCTTTCGGCTCCTCGCAGGAGAAAATGAGCGAAGAGTGAAGAACGAGGAGTGAAAGACGGGAAATCTGCTTCAGTACTCTCATTAACTGTCTATTTCTGCTACGATCCGTTCTTCGGTCCGCTTCGGCGGTCCAATTCACTCATCACGCTGCACTAAAGTTAATCAACTACCTGCTTGCGGAACCACCAGTCGTTGAGCGAGAAACCGAGACCAAAACGCACGTATTGCTCCCGAATCTGCGACCCCGTCAGGACGCCCCGCTGACCGCCCATTACCGACACCGTTACGTGGTTGACGAAGTAGGCTCCCAGTGGTAAAGAGAATCCTAAGCTTCCATTAATGTCGTTGACCTGCGTACCGTCCACCCGATACGGCATTTTGTTGTACTGAAATCCAGCACGGTAGGTAATCAGGTCACGGTAACGGGCAGAGGTTGGTTTGGGCGTGAACTCAAGGCCCACTGCCACACTCATGCCGTTAATAAGCCCGCCCGGCTGGTCGGCGATAGTACGGTATTGACTCCAGTTCTGGAGTCCGACATCGACGCCAAACGCCAGTACATTATTCTTTTCAATGCTTATGCCAAAATGAGCCTGTTGGGGCAGGGTGGCCCGCCCATTATCGCCGTAGCGGATGGTATCGGGCGATGACTGCACCAGTCCAGCCAGGCTGGTCTGCTGATAAATATCGGTTTCTGTACCGCTGATGCGGGTTGTTGGATCGAGCGTAGCTCCTACATTAAGGGTCCAGTCGGTGCTAAGCTTTGGTCGCCAGGCCAGGCCCAGTTTCCAGACTATATCACTATAGTTAACCCGGTTGAGCCGGTTCACCCGAATATCCTGAACACCAGTGGCAGCGTCGTTGATAAGCACCCGTGAGTCAGACGAGTTGGTAATGTTACCGAACAGAAATCCGGCCTCTACTCCGGCGTAGATATTTTTGCCGATTCGATACCCGCCCGCTACCGACGCCCGGTTCACCCCCCCCGTACCACTATAATTGTATTCGGCTTCGTAGATAGTATTTCCAATAGGCCGGTACTGTCGGGTATTGTAATTAACATACGAATGAGGCCGCAGACCGAGCGATACGTTCATGCGCGGGTTAATCGGGAATGCAAGAGCCAGATAGCTAAGATTGCTACCAAAATCGCGCTGACTTTGGGGCTCACCGTTCAGGTTCTGTGTCAGGGATTTGGACTGTCCCGTCAGACCCACTTCAAACACCGTAAAGCGCGTTCGGCGGGCCAGCAAGGCCGGGTTTTGCAGATTCAGGTAAAACGGACTCGCGTAGCTGATACCCATGCCCCCCATACCCATGTTTGTGACGTTACCCGAACTGAACGATTCGCCGAGACCGAGTGCCGAGTAGGGCGAATTACCTAATCCCTGCTGCGCCAAAACGGAAGGTACTGTTGCAACAAAGGCCAGTAAACTATGCGTTAACGTCCGGCGTATCCGCGTGTAAATTCTTAACATTATAAGTTAAAATACGATTCAATCCAATCAGCACCAGTTCGGATGCTGCAAATATCGGGCTATTCAGACGACTTTCAAAGGTTGGCGCGTCACCCCCGCACGTCAGCACAACCAGTTCGGGGCGTTCGCGTCGGTAGTGTTCGATGAGTCCGTTCATCTCCAGTAGCAATCCATTCAGCACACCACTCAGCAGGGCTTGTTGCGTATTTTTGGTCGTCATATCCGGCCAGTGAGCATGGGGTATAACGGGAGGCAGCTCAATCATCGGCAGGCGGGCCGTCTGCTCATGCATAGCCCGGAAGCGCATTCGAACACCCGGCGAGATCAGTCCACCCTGAAACACGCTATGGCGGTCAATCAAGTCGGCGGTTAGGCAGGTTCCTACATCCAGCACCAGACAGTCCCGCTCTGGAAACAGCACTGTTGCACCCACCGCAGCCGCTACCCGGTCAGGCCCCAGCGTGTGTGGGGTATGGTAGGCTTTCTGAATCGGAACGGGTGTTTGCGCATCCAGCACCAGAAAATCGGCACCCAACAAGCTCAGCCCCGCCCGAATAACGCTGGCCGACTGGCTCGTTGACGAAACGATAATCTGGTCAGGTACTTGTCCGATCAAATCAGGAATCAGCCCCTCGGCGGTTTCGTACCGAGCTGAACTGATGAGCCTGTTGCCCTCAAACCATCCTGCTTTCAGCCGGGTGTTACCCCAGTCAATGACTACGTTCATGTTGCTGTTACTGACCCATCTGTCTGCCCAATGGTTGCATGACCTCACCAAAACAAGGTTTATCTGCCCATTTTAACGCCAGCAGAACAGGCAATTGATGCAGGTGTGGTCAGGATTTAAGCATTTTTAAGGAAAATACGCCCGGTATGGTTCATCAGGAAACATTTTAGGCTCCGCAACGTTTTATTGGCAGAACCAGTTTGGTTTGTTACCTTTGTTAGCATAAGCCCGGTTGGCAGGTACCACCCGCGTCATCATGATCCGGC
>JBBRUB010000058.1:0-10470 GCA_038248175.1 Cytophagales bacterium
AAACGCTCATCGGGGTTGCCTTCAATGTTGAATTCGGTCGTAACGACCTCGGCCAAGTCCAGTACGTGCTTGTAACGAATGTGCCGTTCGTCGGGGCGCGGATGCACCGTAATACCCTGCGCCCCGAAGCGTTCGCAATCCAGGGCCACCTTTACCAGATTTGGATTATCGCCACCCCGCGCGTTACGCAGTGTGGCTATTTTATTGATATTAACGGAGAGCCGCATTTGCCAATGAGTGAACAAGTGAATTTTGGAACGTTATAATGCAGAATAATCATGTATGCGAACGCTCTAACGGTTTCGTAACTTTGCAGATGTGGTGAAGGTTCGTGGAGAATGATAAAAGGCATCCAGACATTCGCTCATTCAATAATTCAATAATTCACTCATTAGCTTATGTCGCTCAAACAACAAATCGACGCTGATATCAAAGACGCCATGCGGGCCAAAGATCAGGACAAACTGCGTGCCCTGCGGGCCGTGAAATCGCTGATTTTACTCGAAGAAACCAAAGAAGGGCAAATTGGCGAATTGAAGCCCGAAGACGAGACGAAGATTCTGACCAAAGCCGTGAAGCAACGGAAAGATTCGGCAGACATCTACCGCACCCAGAACCGCGCCGACCTGCTTGCCACCGAAGAGGCCGAAATCGCCGTTATCGAGAAATACCTGCCCCAGCAACTTACCGACGATGAGCTGACCGAAAAGATCGAAGACATCATTATCCGGGTGGGTGCGTCGGCTCCGTCAGACATGGGCAAGGTTATGGCCGTGGCCAGCAAAGAACTGGCCGGACAAGCCGAAGGCAAAGCCATTTCGGCAAAAGTAAAGTCGCTGCTAAGTTGAACTCGCTCGACTTGTTCATGGTCATTCCGCTGGCGTGGGGCGCGGTAAACGGCTACCGAAAAGGGTTGCTGGTTGAAGTCGTGGGCGTTATTGCGTTTGTGGTGGCCATGATTATCGGGTTCAAGTTTCTGGGCTTCGGCATTGATTTGCTCAGCCCGTACATCAGCCGCGAACTGGCACGTAAGCTACTGCCCTGGCTTGGTTTTTCGCTTATCTTCTTCCCGACCATTTACCTCGTCAATCAGATGGGGTTCGCGCTCCGGCGGTCGCTGAAATACTCTATCCTCGGCACATTCGACAGTGTGGCAGGGGCAGCGGTGGGGTTGTTTACGTGGGTGTTTGGAATTAGTGTAATTCTCTGGCTGTTAAGCTTTATGAACGTAAAGCTACCCGCTAAACACACCGAAGGCGCGTTTCTCTACCCGCACATCCGGCCCATTGCACCACAGGTCATGGACAAAGCCGCAGTATGGGTACCGAAAACGCTGGAGCAGGGAAAAAACTGGCAGTCGGGTAATTGAACACCATGAACACAACAGCAACAACTATAAAACAGGACATTCGCAGGGCCAGCCCGGCGCAGTTGACCGACTGGCTTACCGGGCAGGGGCAGCCGGGTTTCCGGGCGAAACAGATTCAGGAATGGCTCTGGAAAAAATCGGCAACGTCGTTCTCGCAGATGACCAACCTGCCCCTGCCCATCCGCGAACTGCTCGACGCACATTACGAAATCCGTCCGCTCACGGTCGATCAGCAGCAGCGGAGCAATGACGGAACCATAAAATCGTCGTTTCGCCTGTTCGATGGCAATCTGGTAGAAGGCGTTTTGATTCCTGCCCTGCGCCATGACGATACGGACCGGATGACGGCCTGTGTTTCCTCGCAGGTGGGTTGTTCGCTGACGTGCAAATTCTGCGCAACGGGCTACATGGACCGCAAACGCAACCTCGATGCCGCCGAGATTTACGATCAGGTCGTAGCCATTGACCGGCAGTCGCGCGAGAACTACGACGTACCGCTGTCCAACATCGTCTATATGGGCATGGGCGAACCGCTACTAAACTACAAAAACGTGCTGGAATCTATCGACCGCATCACCTCGCCCAACGGCCTGAATATGTCGCCGAAGCGGATTACGGTCAGCACGGCGGGCATTGCCAAGATGATTCGGCAACTCGGCGACGATGGCGTAAAGTTCAACCTTGCGCTGTCGCTACACGCAGCCAATGACACCAAGCGCAACACCATCATGCCTATCAACGAGAGTAACACGCTGGCCGCACTGGGCGATGCGCTGAGTTATTTTTACCAGAAAACCGGCACCCGCATTACGTTCGAGTACATCCTGTTCTACAATTTCAACGACACACTTCAGGATGCCGAAGAACTCTGGAAATTTATGAAGCGCGTACCGGCCAAAGTCAACATCATCGAGTACAACCCCATTGCCGAAGCAAATTTCAAAAATACCGACCCCAAAACACTGGACCGGTTTGCGGGGTATCTGGAGCAGAAAGGCGTAACGGTTAACGTACGCCGAAGCCGGGGCAAAGACATCGACGCGGCCTGTGGGCAGTTGGCAGGGAAGAAATAATGGCGTAACAATTCCGTAACATGGGTTGAGGTGGTTTACCGTACTTTTGTCTTACAAACTGGTTTACGGTCCTGCCGTTGGCCTGTCCACCGAAGTCCTCACCTTATGTTTGGTTTAGAGACGGATATTTTTATCCTCCTGTCTGTCAGTCTTTTGGCTGCCTGTGCTTTTGAATTCGTCAATGGATTTCACGACACAGCCAACGCCGTAGCCACTGTTATTTACACCAACGCCCTCAAGCCCACCGTTGCGGTTGTGCTGTCGGGCGTCTTCAATTTTGTGGGGGTTCTGCTGGGTGGCATTGGCGTGGCCATGGGTATTGTCAATCTGCTGCCGGTTGAACTGCTGGTTGACCAGAACGTGTATCACAGTTTGGCTATGGTGTTCGCGTTGTTGCTGAGTGCCATTATCTGGAACTTAGGTACGTGGTATTTTGGCCTGCCGAGTTCAAGTTCGCACACCCTGATTGGCTCGATTCTGGGCGTTGGACTGGCCTTTTCTACGCTAGGTGTTAGCGACGGGGGCGTAAACTGGGAAAAAGCCATTGAAACGGGTTATGCCCTATTTTTATCTCCCCTGCTTGGTTTTAGTCTCGTGATTGTTCTGATGTTTCTGATTCGGCGGGTTGTGCCGGAAGAAAGTAAAGCCCAGCTTTTTAAAGAGCCGAAGGAAAATACTCCGCCACCCGTCTGGATTCGTGCTATTCTGATTGCCACCTGTTCGATGGTCAGCTTCTTTCATGGTAGTAACGACGGACAAAAAGGCGTAGGACTGGTTATGCTGATTCTGATTGGTGTGGTACCCTTGCAATTTGCCATAAAACCTGGCCTTGACCCGGTTCTGATGCAATCTAACATCGTTGGAATCGAGCAAATACTCAACTCCCTGAATCCCAACCAGCTATCGAGCGTTAACCGCGACCGGGTGGGCCGCGTCCGCACGGAGCTGACCGAGTTGAAAAAACTAATTTCTACACCTACGGCAGACAGAGAGATTCCGAAAGAAAAGCGGCTGGACGTTCGGCGTGATCTGCTCCTGATTAACAGTAATATGAACAAGATTGCCGAAGATGAAGGGGCTAACCTTAGCCCAAAGCAGGTAGAACTGCTGAAAGCTAATCTGAGCGAAAAAAGCGGACTGCGACGCTTTACCGATTACGCCCCATTGTGGGTTATTCTGATGATTGCCCTCTCGCTGGGTTTGGGTACCATGATTGGGTGGCGCAGGATTGTGGTCACGGTGGGCGAAAAAATTGGTAAGCAACACCTGACTTATGCGCAGGGTGCCTCAGCAGAACTGACAGCCGCCATTATGATTGGTCTGGCAACCTGGATGAAGCTACCCGTCAGCACTACGCACGTACTGTCATCGGGCATTGCGGGCAGTATGGTAGCCAACAAAGGTATCAAGAACCTTCAGGCTGGTACGGTGCGCAACATTGCCCTCGCCTGGGTGCTGACCCTACCCGTTTCTATATTGCTCTCGTTTACCCTGTTCCTGTTCTTCCGCTGGCTGTTTTAAGGGAGTTGTAGGGTTATAACTTTTTCATTTGACCCACTCCGGCGCTTCCTGGTCAATAGCCTGGCGGATGCGGGCCACAATGTCATCGACAGTATCGTCGGGGCCGTACGGCATCGGCTCCTTGAAGCGGACTGTCAGCAGGGTATTTCTCTTTTTAAATCGTAATCCTTTCTTGTCGAACGCCCGCCTGAACCCGTTGATAACCACCGGAATAACAATAGGTTGGTTATCCAGAATAAGGTGACCGGTTCCTTTGCGGATGGGCGCGTAAGGACTGGTTGTACCCTGCGGAAAACTCACGACCCAGCCGTGGGCCAGTGCCTGCGTAATCTTATCCGTAGCCGACGTATCGACCGACCGCTGCACCTCACGCCCTTCGGCCCGCCATGACCGCTCAATAGTAATGGCCCCGCCAGCCGCAAATAGACGCGGCAAAATTCCCTTCTGCATCGTTTCAGATGCCGCTACGTAATACTGCCGGGCGCGGGGAGCAAGCAGATACATGGGTGGCAAGAGCGTATTCTGAAAACCCCATTTCACAGAGCAGAAGATGTGAAAGAACGCAATCACGTCGGCGAAATACGTCTGGTGATTTGACAGAAACAGGACGTTATTAATGGGCAGATTTTCTAAGTTTTCCGTACCCTCAATCTGAATGCGATTCACGACCGTGTAGCGGGCATACGTGGCCCAGCCGATGATACCAATCAACATGCGCCTGACCAGCAGTGGACTCCCAAACGGATCGCGCTCAAACAGCCCCAGCACGTCGAGCGGCATCAGGAACTTGGGCAGATAGCTGAATTTAGTAGGCTTGACGTATTTCATAGCGTTATATGGTGTCGGTAGCTGGTAAAGATACGCGCTCAACTATCCTATCGCTTTTACTAAGCGTGTTCCACAAAAATAGTTTTATCCCCGATTAATCTTTCGATTCGGCTTTGCATCCAACCATTGAACAGCGCAGGATACCACCATTTACTCTTTGTATTCTTCAATCCTGACTATTCGCTGTTCGCTCAAATCGTCAACCATTTTCTATTACGACTATGAAACGCATTGCACTCGCCAGTCTCGTTGCCCTCAGCTCACTTATCATCCAAACCAGTTTTGCGCAGGTGCAGATCGGCGTTCGGGGCGGGGCCAACTGGGGGTTTGCCACCAAACCTGACTTTCTGGGGAGCATCACCCCAACCTTTCATCCGGCGGCTGGCCCAACGGGGGCTATTTTCCTTGACATTCCGCTCAGTAACCGCGTATCGTTCCGACCCGAACTGGCCTACGTACAGAAAGGCTTTGCTGTAAAAGAAGGCTTCAACCTCGATTTAGGCGCCATTAACCTGCCCATTGGTGCGCGGATTGCCTACCAGTCCAATACGATTGAGGTGCCGTTACTGGCCAAAGTGAACCTATCCGATGGTGCCATTCAGCCCTATATTATTGCCGGTCCTGCCATCAGCTATGCGGTTGATGGGCGTGTAAGAACCCGCGCCACGGCCCTGATTACCACCCGCCCGTTCGATGTAGACGTGAACTACGGCGGTGCGCTGAACCGCTGGGATGTGGGGGCCGTAGGGGGCCTGGGCTTCGCCGTGGATACCGGGACGGGTAAGTTCTTCATCGAAGGCCGCTATACGCACGGGTTCACGCGGCAGGTGCAGGTACCAGTCGTGAACGTGAACGTCCGTAACCGGGGCGTGGCCGTGACAATGGGCTACTCTATTCCAATTGGATTTTGAGTTAATATATTTTGTTGAATCAACCTGAACAGGTAAAGGCGGAGCCAGTTGGCCCCGCCTTTCTTTTTTGTCAGGCGAAACCAACTCCTTAGTTTGAGCCTGGCTTCATCGACTCATAATTGGACTTGATACGGCCCATCTCTTTAGCCAGAAATGCTTGCAGTTGCTGATTGAATTCGGCTTTTTCGGCGTCGGGCAGGGCTTCGTACAGGGCCTTGAGTTCCTGATTGATGGCCGCCCGGTCGGCATCAGAAGCTGCGTTGATGGACCGGATATGGAACCGGCGGAAATCGTATTGGGGCATTGGTGAGGTTATTCTTCGGTTGGTAGATTCTCGAAAACAGTTTTTAGCAACAGTTCATTCCCATCAATCATGACCAGTTCTTCGGGTTTCGAGTACGTTGTTTCCAGCCACGCATTAGGTTGTACTGTTCGCTGACAGACCATAATCTGCTCCTCAAATGGATCGACAAAAATAATTTCCTGTACGCTTTCCATCTGTTCATACACCCGACGTTTAGCTCCCAGATCGTAATTAAGTGTCGATTCTGAAAGCACTTCAACGATTAGGTAAGGATTGGTGATGATTGAATTGGAGCCAAGCTGATAAATGGGACGCCCCCTTATGACGACAACGTCCCCATTGTAATGTTTCCGCTTGCCATCCCGCTGAAGCCCGACATTGCTGCCCGCCACGTAGAATGATTTATTGAGATAGAATCCCTTGAGGAAATAAA
Source organism: Cytophagales bacterium (assembly GCA_038248175.1). Lineage (GTDB taxonomy): Bacteria > Bacteroidota > Bacteroidia > Cytophagales > Spirosomataceae > Spirosoma. The sequence continues at coordinate 6,440 of JBBRUB010000058.1, forward strand.
TAAGGTTTCCCACTAAAACTTCGTGAATTAATCTGGCTAAGCCCATGATAATGATGTGGTCTTTGTGGTATTCGACACGGTAGTCTGTTTCGGCCAGAAAGTCCTCAAACTCCTCCCACGAAGCCGGAATAGAAACCATTTTCCCTGCATCAAGCGCATTTATCTGTTCCTCGCTCAACTGTATTTTTTCGAGTGTCTGCATCGGCTGGCGTATTCAGTTATTGGACGGATGTCAAGATACGAAAAAAGGCCGCTTTCCGGGCGACCTCTCTCCTACGTATTTTTCAGATTAAGACTTCATCAGAGCCTGCTCGTCTTTAAGCTTAGCCCTCATTACGCGGCCCGATACCCAGATACTTACCTCGTACAGTAGGGTTAGCGGCATGGCAACCAGAATCTGACTGTACAAATCGGGCGAGGGCGTAATGATACCGGCCACAATCAAAATAACAACCCAGGCATGTTTACGATACGAGCGCAAGAAGGCTGGTGTTACGATACCAACTTTCGAGAGGACGAACGAAATAATCGGCATCTGAAAAATCAGACCGCAACCCAGGGCCAGCGTAATAACAACCGAAAGGATGGACGTGAAATCAATGTTGTTCTTAATTTGGGGCGATAGCTGATAGTTGGCCAGGAAGTTGATAGCTAACGGAGTAACGATGTAGTAACCAAACAAGACACCCAAAGCGAACAAGAGCGATACAAAGAAGACGCCCCCACGTGCCGCCTGTTTTTCGGCGGGGCGCAAACCCGGCCTGATAAATCGCCAGACTTCCCAGAAGGCATAGGGAAAGGCAAAACTCAACCCCACAAAAAACGACGACGTCAGCGACATTGTGAACTGATCGGATAAATTCAGTGCCTGCAAACTGAAAGTCAGGTTCTTTACGCACAAGTCGCTATAACCTGAGAAATCGGCGAGTTTGCACATCTGCCGGTACGTCCAGAAATCGGATCTTGTTGGGCCAAGCAGAATCTTATCGAAAATTTCTTCAATAAAAATGAAGGCAATAATAGTAAACACCAGAACGGCACCGGCAGCCCGGATAATGTGCCAGCGGAGTTCTTCCAGATGGTCGAGAAAGGTCATCTCCTTCTCGCCTGTTTCCAGTTCGTCTTCAGTTACCTGGTCGAGTGGCATAATTCAATTGCGAATGAGTAAATGAGTGAATGAGCGAATAAGAAGATGCACTTGCTCATTCATCCACTCACAATTAACTTTTAAAGAGCGGAAATGCTTTCATCCACTCGTTAATTTCTTCCTTAACGGTGGCTAACGTGGCTGCATCGTCGTGGTTCATTAGCACCCGGTCAATATATACGACAATCTGCTCCATATCCGATTCATTGAGGCCGCGCGTAGTCATGGCCGCCGTGCCAACCCGCATCCCCGACGTTACCATCGGCGATTTATCATCGAACGGCACCATGTTTTTGTTAATGGTGATATCAGCCTTGATAAGGGTATTTTCGGCAAGTTTTCCGGTTAGACCTTTACTGCGTAAATCAATCAGCATCAAGTGGTTGTCAGTTCCGCCCGAAATAATCTGGTAGCCGCGTTTGGTGAAGGCATCGGCCATTGCCTGGGCATTGACTTTAACACGAACGGCGTACTCGTAAAAATCGTCGGTGAGGGCTTCGCCGAAAGCAACGGCTTTGGCGGCAATGATGTGTTCGAGCGGGCCACCCTGCGTGCCGGGAAAAACGCCCGAATCGAGCAGCGACGACATAAGCCGGGTTTCTCCTTTCAGCGTTTTCTGTCCATATGGATTTTCAAAGTCCTCACGCATCATAATCAGCCCGCCCCGCGTGCCGCGCAGGGTTTTGTGTGTAGTGGTCGTAACAATGTGGGCGTGCGCAAGCGGGTCATTCAGCAAGCCTTTGGCAATGAGTCCGGAGGGGTGCGAGACGTCGGCCAACAGCAGCGCGCCTATTTCGTCGGCAATGGCGCGAAGCCGGGCGTAATCCCAGTCACGGCTGTAGGCGGAGGCTCCGCAGATAAGTAGCTTTGGCCGCTCGCGTTTGGCCGTTTCCTCAACAGTATCGTAGTTGATAAGGCCGGTTTCGCGCTCAACACCATAGAACGTAGGCCGGAAATACTTACCCGAAATGTTGACTGGCGAGCCGTGCGTAAGGTGTCCACCATGACTCAGATCAAAACCCAGAATGGTATCGCCGGGCTTGAGACAGGCCAGAAACACGGCCAAGTTGGCGTTGGCCCCGGAGTGGGGCTGCACGTTGGCCCAGGTAGCTCCGAAGAGTTCTTTGGCCCGGTCAATGGCAATCTGCTCCACTTCGTCAACCACTTCACAGCCGCCGTAATAGCGTTTGCCGGGTAGCCCCTCGGCGTATTTGTTGGTTAGCACGCTGCCAGCCGCTTCCATGACGGCGGGCGATGCGAAGTTTTCGGAAGCAATCAGTTCGATGCCGGATTCCTGCCGGTGCTGTTCGCGGGCAATCAGGTCAAAAACGGCGGTGTCGCGGGCGGTAATGGTCTCGGTTATCATGCGCAAACGATAGTTGTCTGGTTGGTTGTCTGACTGTTTGGTTAGGTTCACCCGGCATCATCCACTGAGAAACCAACAACCAAACATTCTATATAGCAAAGGTACGGCAGAAATGGAAAAATGCTTTGTTTTTCACTTCGTTTGCGCCGTTGTCTGATAGCGCAGCGGGGTCATGCCGGTGTTGAGTTTAAACTGCCGGTGAAAATGAGAAATGTTGTTGAAACCACACTCCAGGCCCACCTGCCCTATGCTCAAATCTGCATTGGTCAGCAGTTTGCGGGCGTGGCCAATACGCAGCTCGTTCAGGTATTCGACATACGTTTTGCGGGTGCGCTTTTTGAAATATCGGCAAAAAGCCGCCGGTGCCATACCGGACACGGACGCAATCTGCTCGATTCTGATTTCGTCACGAAAATGCGCCAACGTAAATTCCAGTACCCGTTTCATGCGCTCAGTCTCTGCCGCTCCCGGTGCCAGCTGGTAGCCTTCGCTGGCCAGCAGACAGGCGTCGCGATCGGTGGTTAACTGATTCAGAATATGCAGGGTACTCAATACCTGCTCCAGGCCGTTCTGCGTGGTGAGCCGGTTAATATTGTCCCTCATCTGACCGGCGGCTTCGGCACTGAACCGCAAACCATAGCGGGCGCGGGCAAGCAGACTGGTAATAGCCGCAGCTTCGGGCAGATTTTGCAACACCTGCTGGGCAAACGCCAGCGGAAACTGTACTACCACCCACTCAGCCATCAGGCCGGATGTGGGCTGGTAATATTCGTCATCACTGCGCCAGAAATGCGGCATATCGGGACCAATCAAGACCAGATCGCCCGATACGAACGACTCTACGTGATCGCCCACGAACCGCCGACCACACCCCTGCGCAATATAGGTCAGTTCGTATTCGGGGTGATAATGCCAGGGAACATCAAACTGCGGCATCTGAAACCGCCGAACCAGCAACGACTGCTGCTCATGGATGGTTATTTTTTCGAAGAGTGCTTTCATGATGTGCGGTATAATTACAGAAAGAAGGGAGTAAGTTATTTCTCAAATCAATATGCTACATAAACGAGCAAACTCACTTGTATTTACTCATCGTAACATCTGGTATTTTTGCCAGATAGAATTAAACACTCCCATTATCTTCATAAACAATCATGGAAGCGACCATCAACAAAGCGGCTCTGTTGCAGGAACTGGACACCCCCTACAGTATCAGCCCCGACGCCATCTTGTTCTACCGTCAGAACGGATACGTGAAATTAAAACAGGTACTGAGTGCTGACCTGCTGGCGTACTTCGGCGACGTTATTACCGGTCTGGTTTTCCAGCTCAACACGCTCGACAAACCCATGAATGAACGAACCACCTACGAGCGGGCTTTCCTGCAAATTATGAACCTCTGGCGCGAGGATGAGCAAGCCAAAGAATATGCGTTCTCAAAACTACTGGCCAAAATCGCCACCGACCTGATGGGTGTCGAAGGCGTCCGAATTTACCACGATCAGGCCCTGTACAAAG
>JBBRUB010000059.1:0-10458 GCA_038248175.1 Cytophagales bacterium
AGTATGCTCATAACGTAAGCTGGCCTGATACGTGATTGGGTTTAGCTTAGAGAACGCGCCGGAAATTGAGACGTAACCGGCGCGAACCCGCTCATGGTACTCGAACGCCTGGGTCAGTTTAGTCGCCAGCGTATCGAATGCGGGTGAAAACTGATTCAGTCGGGGGGTAGAATTGATGTCTGAACCACTGATTTTAATGCCTGCTTCCAGCGTCGTCACAGCCGATAACTTGGTGTCGAAGTCGGCCTTCAGACTTTTGATATAGATGTCGTTTGGGAAATAGCTCGATAATGAGCTTTGATTGACATCACCACGCTGGGAATAACTCGACTGGGTCACTGAGTTGTCCGTGTACTGGCCTAAATCGGCGTCGACACTTAAGTTTGATTTAGCCAGAGCATACCGAGCATTCACATTGCCAACCACATTGGTTAACTGATTATCGAAACGCCCTTCGGCCCTGATCTGGGTGTTCTGCCCGGCGAGTCGGTAGTCATTATTTGACTGGGTAGACAACTCTTCACCACTCTGAAAGCCGTACACATTGGCACCCACAACCAGTTGTTTGGTCAGCTTCCAGTCTCCCCCCATACGAAGTCCATGCTGCCGGGTATCAATCCGACGGTACTGATCACCTACAATTGAACCGATCAACGAACCTTCCGAGAGGTTCTGCGTGACGTCATATCTGAAATAAGTGGAGCGGATCTGGGGCGTATACATTACGTAGGCAGACCAGGCGGACCGGCGCATCGAGAGATCGATACTCGAATTGAATTTACCAAAACGCCCCACGCCCGGTGAGACGGACACGTCTAAACTCACCCCATCTGAATCGAGTTTACGGGTGGTGATGTTTAGCACGCTGCCCAGTGTGGCATCATACCGGCCCGACGGGTTGGTTAGCAGCTCGATGCGCTCAATCGAGTTGGCGGGTAGTGCCTGCAAATATTTGCCGACCTGGTTGTTTGGCAGAAAGATTTGCCGATTGTTCAGATACACCTGTAAGCCCGGTTTTCCGTCCACACTGACCGCGCTACTGAATGGGTCGACGAGAACACGGGGTGTTTTTTCGAGTATGTTCAGTGCATTCCCTCCGCTTAGCAAGGCTGACCCCGCTACATTGATCGTAATTTTGTCCGCGTCAAGCTGAAAAGATTCTCGTTTCTCCCGGACAACTACTTCGGAAAGCATCCGAGGCTGCAAGACAATTGTATCCCCCAAACTGCCCACGGGTTGAGGACGGACTAACCGGCGCTCCGATTGGTAGAGCTTCGTGTCGATGTGCAAAACGTAAACTGCCGAATCCAGTTTGACAAACCGAAATCGGCCAGACCCGTCCGTGAATGTGCGGAGCAACGCAGTCGAATCATTGAGTGGGTGTAGGCGAATGGCAACCTGTTCTACCGGCTTGGAATCAGAACCTTCAATAGTTCCGGTTAGCTCATAGGACTGGCCCGTCTGAGCATATCCGGCGTAGGGCAACCAAATTAGGGCAAACCACAAAAAAATCTTAGGCATATTTTTTTTCGTCGTATAGTCCTATAAATGTACGATCATGGTTTGTTTTATGGGTGAAAGATGTAATTTTATGGGCTATATATTCTGTGTCAAAGAAGAACCCTTCCTCTCAGCGCGAATGCAATCTTGATCAGATTAATAATTCTTTTATAATTGATGCAGAATTTACTTCGACCACTCAATGAGGGTATTGCCTATGTGGCTACGCAGATCGACAGGTTACCGCGTTGGGCGCAACACGTGCTGTTCTGGGTGATTATGAGTCTGATGACCAGAAACCAATTTCAGCGAGTCTACTCAGGCGGGGCTTTGCCCGTCGATCAAAGTGGATTTTATGTCTTTTGGCTCAGTCACTTAGCCTTTTCGATGAGTGCCTTCTACATGCTTGGTTACTACGCCGTCCCCAAATTCTGGAATCGAAACGGGGGTGTCCAATTCATCGTTTTGTTTCTTTTATACTGGCAGGCAAGCTACATAGAGCATCGGCTGCTGCTGGAGTTTGTGACGACCTACTGTGCTCCGACCCCCCCTTTTGTTGCAGCCAAACTGGCTAAGGTACTGAGCTTACCATTTTACGCCTGTTTTACTGACGCCGAGGCTTTCTTTATGAATTGGGCCTTTAATTTTTCGTACGTACTCATATCCCTGCTCATTAAAGCCATGCGGAATGAAGCCACCAAGGCTGAGCTCATGATTGCCCTGGAACAGGAAAAGATGAACATGGAGCAGGAGAAAATAAGTATGGAACTGACCTTTTTAAAGGCCCAGATCAATCCTCATTTTCTCTTTAACGCCTTCAATAATCTGTACGCCCTAATTTCAGCGGGTGATAAGCAGGCCCAGCGTTTACTGGCTGACTTATCCGAGGTCATGCGTTACTCCCTATACCGAACTAACGAGCAGTATGTACCCCTAACGGGCGAGTTACGGTTTTTAGATAATTACGTTCGGCTGGAAAGCATTCGGTTTGGCAAAGAAAAAGCAATCACGTCTACGTTGACCGGCGATCCGGCTCATTGGCTTATTCCACCCATGGTTGTCGTCACGTTCGTTGAAAATGCAGTTAAACATGGTATTAACCAATCAATCGGGGAAGCCTGGATTAACTACACGATTAAAATCGATCCGGATGGCATATTTCATCTTACCGTCAGAAATTCCAAAACGAAGACCGTAGTCCCCAGGGGAGATGGCGGGATAGGTATTGCCAACGTACGCAAGCGACTGGATCTACTAATGGAAGGTCGATATAAACTCGTCTTCAATGACCAGTCCGAGGAATTTTTGGTTTCACTGACGCTGTCACTTAAGCCCATTACTGAATCAGGCCCTGTTTATGAGTTGGTTGACGAAGCCGATCTTGACGAACTTCAACCAGTCCCCTTCACCCAAAAAGCTATTCCCGCATGATTCAGTGTCTGATTGTTGAAGACGAGCCGCCCGCTCAGAAGCTGCTAACGGAGCATATCAATACGTTACCCAGTCTGGCGCTAATTGGCGTTGCCTCAAACGTTTTCGAGGCCCAGGAGTTCGTCGAAAAGCAAAAGCCCGACCTTATTTTCCTTGACCTCAACCTGCCGCAGGTAAATGGACTGGACTGGCTGCGATCACTCGGCGGTCAGCCCGTCAACGTCATCATTACAACCGGTGACGAATCAAGGGGTGCCGACGCATTTGACCTTAACGTAATCCACTACCTGCGTAAACCAATAACGATTGACAAATTTATGTTAGCAGTCAACCGTTACCGGGACCGTACGCAGGTTCTGCAGGCTCAGCCAAGGGGTCTGTCAGACGTAAAGGCAGACCGGGCGTTGTACCTTAAGGATGGTCGGGAGTTAGTGCGCGTCCCGCATCGCAGTATTCTGTACCTTGAGGCTCAAGATGGATACGTGAAGATTTGTCAGGAAGAAAAAAAACCCTTTCTCGCCATCACGACCATGAAACAACTAGTAGAGAAATTGCCGTCCCCCCCGTTTTACCGGATGAACCGGACATTTATCGTGCGCCATGACTGCGTTGAGCGAATTAACGGAAACCAACTAACGCTGTGTGACGGGCAAATTGTCCTTGTATCCGAAACTTATCTGGGCAACTTAAAGCATTTACGGGGACATATTGAGGGCAGTGAATAACTTTCGCATTGACATATAAACAAAGGTATTATATTTGAATTCGATTTCCCCGGTCGGCTAATGTTCCCAATCAACATATTTCACTTATGGACACTCAAAAATTAGTTCGACCAGCTAAGCGGGTTATCAGTTCACGGATGACGACGCAGGCTTCCCCGGTCCGTCAAACCGGCAACACAGGTGGGTCAACCATGACCATCGAAACCTGGCTTTAGTACCCTTCACCCGCATTATTAGTAGAGTCAATAGTACGTTTTAACAACCTCCGGTAAGCATGAAAAATCAAACAACATTGGCCGTTCGTAAGCGCGCCATCAGCTCGAGAATGATCGGTAGTAGTTTATCCGTCGCGCCCAAACAGGGCAAAACAGGCGGAGGGGCAGCCACCACCACGGATATGTACACCTCCGCTGATTAGAGATTCTGGTGTTGATTACAAAAAAGGCTTGCCGCTTCGAATAAGCGCGGCAAGCCTTTTTTATGAGCCTTATCTCAAGTATTAACATGTCTGGTATCCATCAAGCAACTACCTCTGTACTACTGCGCATTCCACTTGGTTCAGTCAACCAATCGTTGTCACTCTTTAGGGCCAGTTCCGAGGGATGCCTTATTAAGTGGCTACGCCTGTTCTACCAGCAGCCAATTCACCAACAGGCGTTGTATCTGGCATCCCCTGCTCTGTTTGAAGAGATGCAGCACTGGCTCGAGGACGAGAGGACGGAACTGTCTCCGGCGATGGAAGTGTCTCTGGCTAAATACGCCATCCGCTCAGCTACCCGCGCCACCCCCTTTGGTCTTTTTGCCGGACTCAGCCTGGCGTCCCTGGGAGAACGCACCGAGTGCGTTTTATCAACGGAGAAAATTGATCCGTTTACCCGGCTTGATTCTGCCGCACTGGTACAGTTATACAAACAGTTTCTGGCCAAACCACTCTGGCGCCGTCAGCTCCGTTACAAAGTAACAAACAGTGCTTACCGCATTCAAAACCAGTACCGGTATTCCGAATTTATCGAAACCGATCAGGAGCGGCAGGTTGTCATGAGCAGTCTGCTTACCGATAGATACCTTGATGAACTGGTGGGATACGCCCAGGTTTACCGCTCGTTTGACCAACTGACCAGCTTCATGGCTTCCGTAGCTCAGGTAAACGGTGCCGAGATAGACGATGCCGAGGCCGACGATTATATCGATACGCTGATCGGCGACAAATTTTTGCTGAGTGATCTTGAACCCACGGTTACTGGGAAACCCTATATTGAGCAGCTCAGGGACGGACTGACCAATGCTGGTCAATCCGATGAACAATCCCGGTGGTTGCATCAACAGCCTGGCCTCATCAACGAACTAATGGACGTGGCAAGGCTCAAGCGGACGGATAGCTGGCTGAGGCAGCACGATATTGTTTCGACAGATTCTCAGTCGTTCTGGCAAACTAATCTATGGTTTAAGACGCAATCAGCCACAGTAGGCCGTCCCGTTACCGACCGAATTGGTGCGCAGATCAGCGAACTGTTTTGCGTGTTAGAACAGCGCAAGCCGGACTGGATCGGTCCATTCGCCGAACGGTTCCGGAGCCTGTACCAGGATCAGGCGGTTCCACTGCTCAGCGTCCTTGACAACGAATCCGGACTGGGCTTACAAACGGCAAACGGATACCTAAGTGCCCCCGCGCCCCGCGCCAGCAAATTACTGGCGAAGCTCTCCGGCACGCGCCGTTCTCCATCAGCCCCCCCTACGAAACTGGACGGGCTACGACGTCGCCTGATTGAGCGAATGCACCGAACGAATACCATTGCGTGTGAGCTTGACCAAAGTGATTTCCCCACCACTCAGGCTAAACCCAGTGGTTGCTGGTCCGCCCTTGGCACGCTACTGGGGCCGGACTCGGCCACCATTGATGCGGGTAAGTTCGATTTTCTGCTGCGTAGTATCAGTGCGAATCCAACCGCAGTAGCGGGACGGTTTTGCCCGGACTCCGGGGAGCTAACCGACGTGGTCACGTCGATTCATAAGCAGATAGACCGTCAGTTTCCGACGTGTATATTTGCAGAGGTGGCTCACCTCGCCGGTGCCCGGAGTGGGAACGTGAACGTGCGTCCGACGCTTAGCCCCTACGAAATACCTTACCTGACCCCGGCATCCGTTGCCGATGAGCACACTATCTTCCTGAACGATCTGGTCGTTTCCGTAGACCAGAATCACGAGATCAGTCTGTTTTCCGGCCGCCTTGGCAAGCGGGTTATTCCCCGGTTGACAACGGCCCACAATCCAGCTCAGGGCGACGAGATTTATCAGTTTCTATGCGGGGTCGCCCACGAACACAGTACGATAGCACTCTGGTCTTGGGGCGCATTTAACACGGAACCAGTGCTACCCGCCGTGCGCTATAAAAACGTAATCGTAGCCCGCGCCCGGTGGCACATATCCGCTGAGGTGCTGGGGCGTTTTAAAAAGCCCCTCGACTGCTGGGAATGGTTTAGCCAGACGTACGCCGTGGTCAGACGCGTTACGATACAAACGGGCGATAATGAATTATTGGTCGATTCCCATTCACCGATAGGTCTGCGATTTATAATCGATGCCCTGACAAAGCAGAAGAAGATTACGCTTGTGGAGTGGTTGAATGAACCCGACCGCTGCTGGATCAAAGACGCGCTGGGCGATCCTTACGCACACGAAGCGGTCTTGTTTTTACCCTGGACTGTTTCGCCAGCTACCCTGGCAAAGTACAACCGGGTCCAAAAGCCCTTGTCTGATGAAAAGCGGGTAACTCGCAAATTTTTGCCCGGCAGCGAATGGCTGTATTTGAAACTATACACGGGACCACAGACTGCGGACACGTTACTAACCGGCCCGATTACGAACTTGTTGGCGGCCTTGTCCCAGCCGCAGCGAATAGACCAATGGTTCTTTATCCGCTATTCAGATCCTGAGTTCCATCTCCGTCTGCGCGTTCGTTGTCCTGACGAGCGCTTACGCGGCCAGGTGATGATGGATCTGCTGACGGCCTGCCAACAGTGGACGACAGACGGATTGATCAGGTCAGTACAGATAGATACTTACGACCGGGAAATCGAACGGTACGGTGAGCAGACCATTGCCCTGTGCGAATACTATTTCGCAGCGGATTCCCGAATGATCATTGATTTTTTAACCCGGTATCCTGATGCAGATGAAGAAATCAGGATCTTGTTCGCCATCATCAGCACAGAAGCCCTGCTGACCGACTTCGGTTTCACCGCGTCAGAAAGTCTCGCGTTTCTGCGGTCACGTCAAGCTGCCTACCAACTGGAATTTTCAGCCGATAAAGCCAGTAAAGATTTGTTGAATCAACAGTTTAGGGATTATCGGGCATTGCTGATAAATTTGGAAGCCCGGTTTGATGTTGCTCAGGAAACCGCTGAGTGTCAGTCGATGGGGCAGTTGCTTTACGCAAGAACAGCAGATACCCAGTCAATTATACAGGAATTAAAGAATAAGCTCCTAAACGCTGACCCGACGTTTATATACTCGCTGGTGAGTAGCCTGCTTCACATGTCGATGGACCGGCTTTTCATCAGTCAGCTCCGCCTGTACGAATTAATGGTATACCACCTCACCTGCCGGCAGTACGAGTCAATCGTCGCCCGCTCGAAACCCTAACCCTATGCGCTATTACCTGACTTTCTTTTTGCTCGCCTTGTTCCTGGTAGCTCAGGCCCAATCCATACTATCCGCTACGGATTGGAAACTCGAGGGGAAGAATGATGAGGTTCATTTCACGTCAGATTCGATCAAGGTGTATGCTGAAAAAGTTATAGCCGGCACGTACACCTACGAACTGGTCGGTGGTACGCTAACCACGACCCGGCACTCAGCAGAACGTTCCACCGGATTTCAGCTTCCCGCGCGCTCAACGGTCCGCCTGGCAGGAAACGGAGAAACACTGCTGTTGTCTTCCTTAAGTCAAAGGAATGGCCAGTCCCCATCCATAACCTTACGAGCGAAACGAGCCGCCAGTTTACCCGGCTACGACTGGTCTTACCGGAGTTTACAGCGGGATTCGGTTCCAGGCTGCTCGTACTACGACGCCTGTGCGTTGTTGACGAACATACCGGGGCAACCCGTCATCGTTGGAATTATTGATACGGGCATCGACCTGAATCACAGCCAGTTGAATAAATTCGTTTGGACAAATTCAAAGGAAAAACCGGGTAACAAACTCGATGATGATAAAAACGGGTATGTGGACGACGTTCATGGCTGGTACTGGACGGCCTTAAGCAACGGAAAATTTATATCCACTGACCTTTCTGAAGCCGTCCGGGTGTTGCAGGGTGATTCGTTGGGGGACACAAACCATGGCTTAGCGCAACAAGCACGCAGGTTTTATCAAAGCGAATCAGAAAAACTTACACTGCTCAAAATGGCCGTTTTAGATACAGCTCGGCTAAAGCGAACGTTAGCATCGTTGGCCTCCTATGCGGGTAATGGTTCGGTGACGTTAAAAACGCTTCAGGCATTACCCAACGGTCCTGATTCGGTGCAAAAGGCCGTTCGTTTACTAACCATCGAGTCATTCAGGGGTCGGGCCACGAACTGGACGCAGTTGTCAGCCCGCCTGCTTAGCTTCGCCCCCCGCCTTCATGTTGCCTACAATGAAATGTCGGACTACGCCTTCAACCTGAATTATAGACCACTGTCCAATGGGGTACGGTTTGTGGGGCAAGGTGAAGGGCCAAAGCTAAATAGATCAGAGATACTGGCTCATGGCACGTACGTAGCCGGAGTGCTGACGGCACCACTATCGGCTGCGATCGACAAGGCAGAAGGTCAGTATATAAACATAATGGACCTGGCCGCTGCACCCCCAACCGGTGACGAACGTGACGAGCTATTGGCCAAAGCCATTCGGTATGCCGTTGATAACGGAGCCGCCGTGATAAACATCAGCGTAGCCAAAAAACTGTCAGCCCACCGGGATCTGGTGAATGCCGCTTTGTTGCACGCCTTGAACAGGGATGTCCTGGTTGTCAACTGTGCTGGCAATGATAGCAACGACAACGACGTAACCCCCTACTTCCCGGTTGACCCCGTTAGTTTGTCAAGCGGAGTAATCGGGGATAATTTTATAGAAGTTGGTAACTCTTCCACCGAGTGGAATGAGAAGCTACCCTTTTACAGCTCAAACTACGGTCTCTCGTCCGTCGACTTGTTTGCGCCAGGGGTTCAAATCAGAACCACGGCACCGGAACAGCAGTACGCTACGATCAGTGGCACCAGCCTTTCCGCACCACTCGTCGCGCGAGTAGCCGCGCTCATCCGGAGCCACTTTCCAGACCTAACTGCTGGTACAGTGAAGGAGATTCTGATGGAAAGTGTCCGAAAACCAACGTTCAGGGTTCTCAAACCCGGCACGGCGGAACTGGTGGCTATGGATCAGCTATGCAGATCAGGCGGGATTCTCGATGCAGAAGCCGCCGTGCGACTGGCGATAAGCCGATCGAAAAAAGTCAAATGAGTCTATCACTTCCGTATTGAGCTACAGTTTCAACCTTTGAAAACCCCAGCCTTTCTGATTCACCGGTTTAATCGGGCAACTCGGCAAACAGAATTGCCCGATTAAGATGTTCCGCTTAGGTTTGTCCTATCTACATGGTGTAGATGCCTATCGGGGGATAGAAAAAAAAAGGAAGGTTCACGCCTGAACCTTCCTTTTTCAAACCTGATCTGTTTTGTCTAAATTTTTAGACAAAACATCTTAAGTAGTCAATTAAAACTAATAGAGTATTTTGTTCCTATTTGAGATAAAATACTTACTAAAGAATCCTTTAGACCAGAAGGAGTCAGAAAGTCGGCTGGTTTCAGCCAGTGATATTTGATTTGCTTCCAAAGACACTCAATCCGGTTCAGGGCAATAAGCGGGAATGTACTGAATCATAAGACCTTGTGAACGCCAGCCTGCCAAATGGCTCTTGAAAAAAGCACTCGTATGACTCGATGCGTTGTCCAAAATTAACACCGTTGGCTTGGTCAGTCGGCTTACGAAATCAGTCACACACTTTACCATCATATCCGAGGTTATCGCTCCCGACAAGACGTAGCTTTCCAGGCGGTTGTCCTCATAAAAAAAACCCAACGTTGTCAGGTTGCCGCTGGGCGTAGCGGGCATGAACGCATCACTTTTGCCCATTTCCTGCCAGCCATAAGGAACCACCGCTTGCCGACTCAGTCCCATTTCGTCCCCGTAACACAAATCGACCTCGCCACTCGCAGCCCAGGCCCGTAACGCCCCCAATTCGGTCTTGAAAAACGCGTATGCTGTCTCATCTCGCAGATGCCGACAGCTTCGCCGGATTCGTTTGTAAGACAGCTTACTGGCCCGAAAAAATCGTCGTAAACTACTCAGACTAACCGTTTTTTGCCAACGTTCGTGAATCGTTTGAGCTACATCCCGGGTGCGGTGCATTCCCTGTTTGACCCACTCGACAACGCTTTTTTTTGGTCGTTGGTCAAGTTAGGGATGCGTCCACTTCGGGGCTGATCCTGTAAGTTAAGCGTAGGTTGGGTCTGCTTGACCCAATCCTGCCAACGGTCCATCCATCGGCCAATGGTGTCGCGATCCACGACAAAGAGGTCGGCCAGGTCTGGGATCGAAAAGTTGCGATGACTCAGCAGTAGGGCATGAGCGCGTTGGCGTTCGCGGTGGTCAGGGCTACTCTTGTAGAGTTGGGTGAGTTGATCGACTTGGTCTATGGTCAATGAGACGTAGCGCATGAGTTTTTTGACTAAAATACCGCATTATTTCTGATCACCTACTTAA
>JBBRUB010000060.1:0-10406 GCA_038248175.1 Cytophagales bacterium
CGACTCCGATATTCTCCACTCGATTGCAAGGGAGCTACAGAGATGTAGTTCCCTTTTTTGTTTCCGGGTTAAACTATCATGCTCTCCAAAAACTGGCTCTTACGCACTTTGTGTGGTGGTAAACATTGGAATACATGTGCCGGAAACTTATGATAACAGTCGTGCCACTCACTCCTCCACCGCCCCCTGTTCGGCCCGCATGGCATTATAAACAAACCGGATTTCGCTGTACGTAACGGCGTCGCCGAGGCCGTGCCGCGACTCGCCGAGGGTTTTGCCGGGGTTGGTTTCCAGGTACGTCTGAATGGCATTGAGCTTGTCGGCAGGTAGAACGGATTCGACGGATAGATCGCCGGAGCGGATGCATTCGGCGAGGTGGCTTTCGATGGTGGAGGTGGCCAGGCTGCGCTCGGTAGCGATTTGTTCGATGGATTTTCCGGCCTGAAACAGCATGAGCGTCACGGTGGCCGAGGGCGTTTTTACCTCCTTTTCTTTCTTCGGCTTCTTCGTTTTTTTCTCTTTCCACGAATCGCGGCTGCGTTCCTCGTAGTTGTTGATGATGGCCAGCAGTTCTTTACCAATCTGCTTTACTTTGGCCCGGCCAAAGCCGTTAATGGCCAGCAGTTCGTCCATGGTGCGGGGGCGGAGTTTGGCAATCTCGAACAGCGTTTTCTGGGGCAGCACCCGGAAGCCTTCCACGTCATTTTCGCCCGCCAGATCGTTGCGCCATTTTACCAGCACACCGTATAATCCGCCTTTGTCTTCGTCGCTCTTGCTGCTGCTTTCGGTCTTTTTGCGGGCGGGTTTATAATTGAGTTCGGCGCGGTTGCGGGCCTGTAGGTACGTCAGCGCGTCGAAACCCTCCTGCACCACTTCAAACGCCCGCAACTTGCCGAACAGCTCCCGGTCAAGGTCGTCAATGGCTTCGTGCAGGGCTTCACGCACCTGCTTGTTATCGGTATCGATGGGGCAGCGGTGAAGCAGCGGCAGTAGCTCGTCGCCCAGGAGTTTCTGGAAATAGCTACCCGCTTTCTTGATACGTTCCTGCAACGGCTCGTTGGCTTCGGGTAGTTGCTCGTTTTGCACGTACTGTGGTAACTGCGCCACGAACCGGCGAGATACGTCGCGCGCTTTTTCGGTCAGCAGTTCCGTTAATTGCGTGAGCATCGGCATCAGGTCGGCGGCTAAACTCCCGGCGTGTTCGTTGGCCACCCGGCGGCAGCGGTACGCCATCGAGTGCGCTTCCTCGAACGAAAACAACTCCTGAATCAGCAGGGCCTGACTTTGTCGCTTAGCCTCGTGCAGGTGCTGCTCCGACGGTGTTTGCTGCTGTACCTGCTCGTGGAAATCTTCCAGCGTCGGCTCAGTTTTAATGCTGTACGACGGGATCGGCGTTTTCAGCACCAGCCCGCCCAGCGTTTTGCACCGACTCAGGGCTACGTAAACCTGCCCGTGTGCAAAAGCAGCCGACGCATCGATGATGGCCCGCTCAAACGTCAGGCCCTGACTCTTGTGGATGGTAATGGCCCAGGCAAGTTTAAGCGGAATCTGCGCAAACTGCCCCACGACCTCGCCCTTGATTTCCTTCGTGGCCGCGTCGAGCGTGTAACGGATGTTGTCCCAGGCAACTGGTCCGACTTCAATTTCCTCGCCATCGCTCAGCACCGTAACGCCCTCTTTGTCGATGTCGGTGATACGCCCAATTTTGCCATTGAAGTAAAGCTTCTCGCGCGAAATATCATTTTTGATGAACATCACCTGTGCGCCAACTTTCAACTCCAGATCGGCTTCGGTCGGGTAAGCGTGGGCCGGAAACTCGCCCGTGATGGTGGCGGCAAAGCGGTATGATTTACGTTTGAGCGCGGTTAGTTTCTGCGCGTTGATGGCCAGCGCGGTATGGTTGTGCGTCGAGAGTGTAATATAGCCCTCATCGTCGGCGGGGTTGAAATCGGGAATATACCGTTGGTTGAGGTCGGCAAGCTGATTGGCGGTGATGGTTTTCTCGCGGATGCCGTTCAGCAGGGTGATAAACCGCTGATCGGACTGCCGGTAGATGTGCGTCAGTTCGATGGCTATGTAGGGCGTCTGACTCAGGGCGCGGCTCCCGAAAAAGTAGCCCGTATCATAGTGCGGACTGAGCAGCGTCCAGTCGTCGTCGCGGATTACGGGCGGGAGTTGCTGCATATCGCCAATGAGCAGGAGCTGTACCCCGCCAAAGGGCTTGTCGGGGTTTCGGTACCGGCGCAGCACCGCGTCGATACCGTCCAGCACATCGGCGCGGACCATACTGATTTCGTCGATGACGAGCAGATCGAGGGTACGAATGAGCTTGATTTTGTCGCGGTTAAAGTGACGGCCTTCGCGCTGCACTACGCCGGGCGCGAGTGGCCCAAACGGCAACTGAAACAGCGAATGGATGGTAACGCCCCCCGCGTTGATGGCCGCTACGCCCGTGGGAGCCACTACCACCAGCCGTTTGGCACTGAGTTGCTTAATCTGGTGGAGAAACGTAGTTTTACCCGTCCCGGCTTTGCCCGTTAAAAACACGTTACGGTTGGTATGCAGCACAAACTGATGCGCTAATTCGAGCTTTTCATTGACGGGCGTGGGCATTGATATAGATATTGGTGAACCTGACAAAGCTAAACGTTGTAAGGGTTGTTACGCAGAGATGCACAGAGAAAAAAGGAGATTCGCAGAGATCTTCTTTTAATTTTCGCTCTGCGTATCTCTTTTTTGGCTCTGCGTAACAACCCTCTAAAATCACATCAACATGAATATTGGCGATAAAGTCCGGCTCCTGCGGGCAAAAGAACAGGGTGTAGTGTCGCGGTTTTTGCCCGGCGACATGATTGAGATCGAAATTGAAGATGGCTTTCGCATTCCGGTGATGCGGTCCGAACTGGTGGAAGTGTCGCCCCTCGAAGCAGAGCGGCTGCTTAAACCCACCAGCTACGCCCCGCAGAAGCCCGCGAGTCCGTCGGCACCGTCAACATCGGCGATATTGGCTAATCAGGGTATTTATCTGGCGTTTGTGCCGCTCAACGACCGCGAGTATTCACTGCATCTGGTGAACAATACCGACTGGGACTTTCCCTACGCGCTGGGCGAAGAGTCGGCAGCACCGGCGGGGGGCGTTCAGTTTCGGGGCGTGTTTTCGGGTATGCTGAAGCCGAAGTCGCAGCAGAAAATGAATGACCTCTACCGGCAGGACCAGTTCGAGAACTGGCCGACGTTCGTGGTGCAGGGTCTGTGGTTTCGTGCCGGTAAGGCGTCGTTACGACCGCCGTTTATCAAGCGATTTAAGGCGCGGGCCAATACGTTTTTCAAGAACAAGGTTACGGTTCCGGTGGTGAATCAGACGGGTTTCCAGACGCAGCTCGATGCCGACGATGCCGCGCCGGGTGCGCTCATGCCCTCTCCCCCCACCAGTAACCGCACTGTTCGCGATGCCCAGCCGGTGGCCAAGCCCAGAACCATTAATGCCGAAGACCTGAAAGCCGAAATGCTTCGGGCTAAGTCCGATGTCGATAACATATCGGTGGAGCGGCCCTCGTCGGTGGTTGATCTGCACGTAGAAGCCTTGTTTCCCAACGGCCCTGGTACCCGCACACCGTCTGATTTACTGACGGTACAACTCCATACGTTTGAGCGGAATCTGGAAAACGCCATTGCCAGCGGTATGAGCGACATTACGTTTATTCACGGCGTGGGCAGTGGAGCTTTGAAGAGTGAAATTCACCGGCGACTGGGTCAGCATCCCAACACGCGCTATTTTGAAGATGCTCAAAAAGAGAAATTCGGCTATGGTGCGACGAAGGTTACGATTAAGTGAAAGGTTTTTTTGGGCCACAGAGATGCACCAAGACGCACAGAGATTCACAGAGGAAAGAAAATACCTCAGAACCCTTAGTGTAACTGTGTGCGTCTTGGTGCATCTCTGTGGCGAAACTTCTTGTCGGAGCGATAGCGACCAACTCAACCCCGCTAAACCCAAAGAAAGCTACACCATGACTGCCGAAGATGTCCGCAATGAGCGTTACCTATCCACCGCCCACGTGCCGGTGTCCATCGCCCTCGCCGACGTGGAACGGCAGATCAACGCGCAGGTAACGGGGCTTATCTATGAGGATAATAGCCTGACCGACAATGGTAATGATCAGTTCATGACTAAAGTCTGGAAGCGGGGTGCCATTCTCATTGATGCGCGGGACAGCCTGTTTCATTTTATGGTGCCGCTAAAAATCTGGGTCAAAGCGGGCGTATCGGTGCTGGGCTTCACAAAATACACCGACACTGAGTTCGAGATCGATCTGCGGTTCAAAACCAAATTTGACCTTGATCCTGACTGGTCGGTGAATACCCACACCACGCCGGATGGCTACAGTTGGGTACGTCGGCCCACAGTCAGCGTCATTGGTCTGAATATGCCTATAACGAGTCTCGTGAGTCGGATGATCGACAAAAACCTTGACGGCATCACCAAAACCCTCGATCAGCAGGTGCGCCGGAACGTTGATTTGCGGACGCCCGTGTTGCAGGCCTGGAACCTGCTACGCGAGCCGTATCTACTTTCCGAAGCGTACCGCACCTATTTGCAGGTCGTGCCGAAACGGGTGTTGATTACGCCCCTGCGGTTTGAGGGCCGCGTGATTCGGGCCACCATCGGCATTGAGGGTAATACGCTGACCACTACCGGAGTTAAGCCGAACGTACAACGTTCCTTGTCGCTGCCCGATCTGACGGTGGTGCCGCATGTAGATGATACGTTTCAGATTGGCCTGTTGAGCGAGGTGAGCTATCGTGAAGCAGCCCGGTTAGTATCGCAGGAGTTTGTGGGGCAGACGTTCAAATTCAGCAACGACCGCTACGCCATTACGCTCACCGATATTGATATGTTTGGGCAGAACGACAATTTGATTGTGAAAGCTGGGCTGAAAGGCACCATCAACGGCACGGTTTATCTGCGGGGCCGTCCGTATTACGACCCACAAACGCAGACTATTTCGCTCAAAGACCTCAAATACGACCTCGACACCCGCAATGTCCTGTTCAAATCGGCGGGGTGGTTGTTGCAGGGTACGTTTGCCCGGACGCTTGAAAAACAACTGACCATTCCGGTTGGGCCGTACCTCGCCGATGCGCAGCGGCAGATTCAGGCGCAACTCAAAAACAATCACGTAGCCAAAGGCATTGTCGTCAATGGCCGTATCGACCAGCTTGTACCCGATCAGGTTTATCTGACACCCACCGGACTGATTGCCGTTGTAAACGCCAAAGGCCGTGTTGATGTGAAGGTGGATGGACTGCTTTAGGCGTCTTTTAATTCAGATGTGGATTAAACGATGTAGGCATTTTTTTACCTAATCCCTACATTGTGCTGTTTCTACCTCACCTCGGCCTTGCTCTTTCAATGTGTTCATCCGCCAAATCGCTCAGCAGGTTGGCCCTGCTGTTGTGTTACTTTTTACCGTGTATCTGCGGTAATGCCTATGGTCAGGCCAGTCCCCCGCAACCTGCGCCGGACAGTGTCCTCGAACGGGAACTGGCCCGCGCTGAAGCCTGCCTGATTTCATTTGAGAACGATAGTGCCATTGCTATTACTGGCAACCTGCTGAATATACTGAAGGTGCGTGGGCAAGTTGATACGCCCTTCGGTATTCGGGTGCAACTGGCCGAAGCCAATGCGTTTGAGCAGGATCAGCGAACAGAGCTGGCACTAGAAAAAACGCTGCGGGTTCAGCAACTGAGTCAGGAAAACAGGGTATGGGGAATTCACGCGAAATCGTGCCTGGTGCTGGCCCTGATTTACGAAAAGATCGAGCTTGGCGACCGGAGCCGCGAACAGTTGGATCAGGCCCAATCAGATATTGACCGCTACGCGCTGGGAGCGGTGTATCCGTATTTTGCCATCCGCCGGGCATCGTGGGAACGCTTCTATGGGGATAGAAATGCCGCACTGTTTTATGCTAGAGAAGCCCTCCGCACAGCTTCAGAATACAAACTAACCCTCGAAGAAGCCATCAGCCATATGCTGATGAATATGCTGCTGCCCAAATCAGCACTGACCGAGCGATTGCAGCACTGCCAGACCGCCGTCGGGCTGTATCGGAAACTGGGCGATCATACGGGCAGTGGAGCTATGCTACACGCTGTTACCCAGATTTATTTCCAGCAAGAAAACTTCAGACAGGCACTGGCTTACAGCGATACGACCCTTGTGGCCGAAAAGCAGGCTATTGCCGAAGGGAACGAAGAAGGCGTAAGTATTGGGCGTACATACGAGCTTCGGGGCCGGATTTATAGGCAACTTGGCCTGCCCGATTCGGCCTTAGTGAACATGGAAAAAGGCTATGAGATGCAACTGGCTCAGCAGGCAAATCAGGTTCGGGACAAAGTTATTGAGGTAGAATCACGCTACCAGACTAAATACAAACAGCAGCAGATAGACGAGCAACAACTGGCCCTGCACACAAAAAATAACCAGCTTAGCCTTCTGGTTATCGTTGCTGTTCTGACCCTGGCTCTCGCGATTGGAATTTGGCTTGCCTATCGAAAACAGCGGCAGGCCAGACATAAGCTGCTCGGGCAAAACGCACTCATTCAGCAGCAGGCGGCTCAGCTCAGAACTCTCGATACCGCCAAGTCCCGCTTTTTTGCCAACGTCAGCCACGAACTGCGCACTCCGTTGACGCTGATTGCGGGGCCTATTTCTACGTTGCTGAAAGACGGCCATCAGACTCAAAAACAAACCATGCTGCTAAAGACGGTCAGCCACAGTGTCAGGCAGCTGGAGTTGATGGTGAACGATATTCTCGACCTGCGCAAGCTGGAAGTGGGTAAAATGGCTGTCAATACCGAACCAACAGGGTTACTAGTTTTTTTACAGATCCACCTCGGTCAGTTCGAGTCGCTGGCTTCCCATAAACAGACTTGGTACCACTACGATCTGCGCATTGACCCCGCGCTCATCGCAAACCTCGACCGCGAAAAGTGCCGGCAGATTCTCTACAACCTGCTGTCCAACGCCTTCAAGTTTACGCCCGCCAACGGCAGTGTTCGGGTAACGGCGCGGTTGCAGGCGGGGCAGCTTTTGATTGACGTAGCCGACACCGGCCCCGGCATCCATCCCGACGACCTGCCACATGTGTTCGACCGCTTTTTTCAGACCAGCCGAACTGGGCAATTTTTTGCGGGAGGAACGGGAATCGGTCTGTCCATTTGCCACGACTATGCCCATCTGATGAACGGAACGATAGGGGTTGACAGTGAACCCGGAGAGGGTAGTACGTTTCATGTTTCGTGGCCGGTGGTTGCTGTCGAAAGGAAACCTGCTTCGGTTGCTCCGCTGCACGTTCGGGACATTGACGAATTAGACGAGTTGCCGGTACCGCTTGCAGGGGCTGTCATTTGTGAAACGCCTGCCGGTACGTCAGCTAAACCAACGATTCTGGTGGTCGAAGACAATCCCGGCCTGCGGGCCTACATCGGTTTGATTCTGAGGGAACACTACCGGGTTGTCATGGCCGAACATGGTGCGGAAGCCCTGCAAGCGATAGCCGTCGCCGATACGTCCATTGACCTTGTTCTGAGCGACCTGATGATGCCGGTCATGGATGGGTACACGCTGCTCGAAAACCTGAAATCCGGCGACGCGACCCGGCATATTCCCGTTATCATGCTCACGGCCCGCGCCGAAGCTGCCGACCGGCTTCATGCCCTGCGTATAGGGGTGGACGATTACCTGACCAAACCCTTCGACGAGGAAGAACTGCTGGTACGCATCGCCAACCTGCTCAGAAACCAGTTGGCGCGCCGACAGGAAGTGGTCGTAGAAAGTAACGCGGAAGAAGCCAAACCCCATCTTTCCGAAACCGATCAGGAATGGCTTGAAACATTTGAAGCGTATATTCAGGATCGTATTGCCAGCGATATCCTGACAGTTCCTGCCTTGAGCGAAGCCTTTGCCATGAGCGAATCCACGCTGCTGCGGCAGGTGAAACGGTTGGCCGGACTTGCTCCCGTGCAGTACCTCCAGGAAATACGGCTCAACAAGGCCCGATTACTGCTCGAAAATGACCCCCATATTCCCGTCTCTACGGTGGCGGCCGAGGTAGGCTACAAAGATGCCCGCTCCTTTGCCCGCAGTTTCAAAAACCGGTTTGGGAAATCGCCAACTGAATTAGTATAATTTCTGATTTATATTGTGTATTTGAACGCTATTGCAGAGCTTTCTTACTCCAGTTATGACGGATTCGGCCCCGAAGTTGACGGAAAATGTTCCGTCAACTGCTCAACATTTGTGGTGTCGTTTTGGGAAAGAGTGCCGGTAACGACGGGAGGATGCTGAAAATCCCTGATGAGAGTAGGCAATAAATCCGTCAACCATATTCTAATGAAAACACTACTGTCAATTGCTCTGTTGGGCCTGGGGTTTGGGTTTTGTGCAGAAGCCCAAACATTGTCCCCCTGGGAAGTAAATACCGGAGAAGGTGTTATAAACCTGCCTAATGGCGTAAAATCCCGCAAAGGGGCCGAACGACTCTCAATCGTTTACGACTACGCTAAAATTCCCGATAAGACGGCTGCTGGATGGAACTTGATACCTGCTCCGAATGGGAATGTCGCTTATTCGACAACAAGCATACTTGATAAGGCAAAATATGATCAGTTCACGCAACTTGACCTCACCTATTTCAGAGGGTATTTGACATTGCCAAATGGTTTTAAGCTCAACAAAGCAACCGTAACAATCGGTAATGTTGATGATCAGGCCCGAATGTTGGTATTCAATAGCTTACATCCTAAGGGGTATTACGTAGAGGCAAACGACGGCAAACGAGGTGGACAAGGTGTTACTACTGATTTTACCGGCAAAATAGTCGTTGGAGAAGTGAATACGTTTATCATTGTGCAGGTTGATGATAACTGTTGCGGCAATAACCTAACCGGCGGCATAAGCGTACAAATAAATGATCAGGTTATAAAACCTACAACAACCTGGGCGAAAGAGCATCCCGAGTTTTTGAAGAGTGATGTTTACATTGACCTGAACAACCTGAGGGCGTATTCTATAAACGGAGGAGGATATAGCGATTCTCAGCCATATGGCGTGACTATCGAAGGGGGAGATTGCGTCATCAGGACCCTTGATGAACTACCGGCGAAAGCAGCCTATCTAAGCATTATCAAGAAACAGGTGGGAAATAGCAGCAGCAATAATAAGCCAGTTTTTGCCTTCCAGGTAATGAATTCAGCCCCCAACACATACCTGGTACCAAAGGGGAACTCGGCCCAAGACAATAGAATCACTACCAGGCAATTTGGTAATGTCATTCCAGATGAGGCAAAATTTTATGAAGAGTCCCCGCTGTTCAGCGATCCGAAGCAAAATGGCTTTAATAGCTACCAGAACGTTAAGTTTGCCGGGTCGTATTTACGTCATCAGGGTAAGTTTTTGGAGATTGACCCAAAGGGCAGTGATAATGTGTACATAAAGGATGCTACCTGGCGTATAGAAAAACTTAAATAGTACCTACCCCTAATCACGGCATTTATTATCAGCCTAATTGCATAACAGCCCGCCAGTCTTGGTATAAGACTGGCGGGCTGTTATGCAATTAGGCTGCGTCGCTTTACCAGACTACCCAGGGCAACCTAACATACCGACGCTTTTCGGGGTTGTCTGGATAACAAACCGATAACAAATATGGAAAACCAGGCAAAATTAGACGATGTGCGCCTTGACATTCAGGCTGTTGATATAACCCTCGACCCCGACTTCCACGACCGTATCCTGCTGGCCCTGACCAAGCTGCGCCGGTATTACAGTGGCGATGTCATCACGGCAGATGTCTATATGGAAAAGGCATCGCACGGCGGGCCGGATCAGAAATCGCTCCGTATTAAGTTCGGGGTACCCGGCAACGATGTCGTAGCCGACGATACTGGCGAAAACTGGGATAAGATGCTCCATAACGTGACCGATAAACTCAAAGTCCAGTTAGATCGCCGGTTTGATAATTCGCAGAACGCTTACCGCCAGCGGTGAAAATTGCGTCAATTAAAAATCACCTCGCCAGTCTCACCAACCCGCAGGTTCACCCGCCACCCAATTGGCAAAGCCAGGTTATGATCGACGTGGCCCGCCGGGAAGTTGAATAACAGGGGATAATCATAGTCCGACACCGCGTCGGCTATGATTTGGCTGGCGTCGCGTCCAAACGGCAACGACGCGCTGTCCCGCATATCGGTGAACTGACCCACAATCAAGCCCGCCAGGTTGCTCAACCGCCCGGCCCGACGTAGCTGGGTCATCATCCGGTCGAGTGAAAAGAGCGTCTCGTCACTGTCTTCGATGAACAGTAGTGCGCCGGTAAAGTCAATATCAGTCGGGGTACCAATCG
>JBBRUB010000061.1:0-10400 GCA_038248175.1 Cytophagales bacterium
GCATTCCGTGCGAGCCGCCCGGCGTTGATTGCACCAGATCGGGCTGGTTGTAACGGGATGTACACACGACTCCCTCCACAGTTTGCACGGCCAGCACGACGTTGGGGTCGGCTCCGTATTTGTCGAGTTCGTCGCGTTCAACAATGCGGTATAGTTTGCGGATGGGGGCGGGCTGGTTTTCGAGCAGTTTCCGAACGCGGGCCAGGGTTGCTTTGTCGTTGGGGTACTTGAGCATCAGAAACTGGTCTTTAAAACAGGATTTCCAGTTGCCCCGGTCGGGTTTGTTTTCCAGCAGCCCCTCTTTGATGAGCAGGCTATTCCAGGCCAATTGAGTGTGGCGGTCCTCAAACCCATGATCGCCCACGATCACAAACACGGTCTCGTCGTAGATACCCGCTTTTTTGGCGGCTTCTACCAACTGATTCACGCACACGTCGGCGCAGGCAATGGCCTGATACACTTTGTCGCCTTCCTTACCCTGCTCGTGCTGCACGTGGTCGGTGGTGACGAAGTGGATCGTCATCAGACTCGGCTTGTGTTTCAAAATCAGATAAGCCCCCACCGATGCAGCCCGTAAATCAGCGGCATAGGAATCAAAATCGGTCGATTTCATTGCCGGGTCGTAGGAAGGGAGTTTGCCCGTTACATTCTCTTCAATTTCGGTCATGAAGGGCGTTTGCACATCGCCCGGCCGGCGGTAGGAACGGTAGTTCCAATTCACGGGGGCATTGCCCGACACCGGCCAGTTAATGCTGGCTGCCGTACCTCCTGCTTTTTTCACCGCATCCCAGAGTGTCGGCACAAGAATCTGACTGCTGTTGATGTACCCGTCCGATTTCCAGCCTTTGGCATCAAACGGGTCGTTGTGATAGATACCGTGCCGCATAGGTAAGGCTCCCGTAATCATGGTGATGTGGTCGGGATACGTCACCGAGGGCAACACAGGCCGCATTCCCCGCGCCTGAATTCCTTCTTTGGCCAGCCGCTGTATGGTTGGCGCGGGCCATTTGCTTTCCATGTAAAAATCAGGCCGAAAGCCATCCACCGAAATCAGTACGACGTGCTTGGCCGCTACTTTGGGTTGGGCGGCACTTGGCTGGGCCGCGCTCAACGTGAGCAACAGGAAGCAGAAAAATGATAGGTTTTTCATTGACAGGGTTGTGTTTAAATTGAGCTACAGGTTTTGCGTAAGCAGGCCGGGGTTGGCATCGATGGCGGTTTGCGGAATCGGGAACAGCCGCCGATTTACGTTCTTGTCTGTTTTCGATGCGCGGGTATCTTCGTACTTGCCGAAGCGGATCATGTCGGTGCGCCGGACCATTTCCCAGTACAGTTCGTAGCCGCGTTCGGCGAAGAGTGCGTTCGGGGTCAGCTCGGCGGTAGTCAGTAGCCGGGGGTGCTTGCGGGCGGTCCGAACGGCGTTTACGTCGGCCAAAGCACCGGCCACGTCGTTTTTGCGGAGTTTGGCTTCGGCCCGCATCAGATACACATCGGCCAGGCGCATCAGCGGCTGATCGACGCGGCAAAAGTTACGGCCATTGGTGGCGCGGGGGTCCACTTCATATTTCGAGACCCGCACCCCGGTGGAATGGCCCGAATTTTTGTCAAAATCAACGGCCACCGTAAAATCGACGGCTTCGCCGGTACGGGCGCGGTTGAAGAGTCTCTCGATGACCAGTTCGCCGTTGGCCGCGCGTTTGAACCCGCTGCCCTCGCGCACAATGCCGTACTGCTGTCCCTGCAACAGCCCCCGGTTCAGGCCCCAGCGGGTGTCGGGTACCGATTTCACGGAGCCATCCTGCGCAATAACCTCTTTGTAGAAGCGCGGGTCGTTTCGGTTATTTTGCCACGTTGCCCAGAATTCGGGCGTGATCGACCCGCCATCGGTGCCGACCGACTGCGGGTTTGTGAGGCTAAACTGGTGATTCCGCGCCAGGGCAAACCACGTAAACCGCCCGCCATTGTTGGCATCGTCGCGCTGGTCGAGTACGAAGATGTGTTCGGGGTGGTTGTGGTTGTCGAGGTTAAAGATTCGGAAGTAATCGGTCGTTTCGAGTCGGTACTGTGGTGACGCAATGATTTTGTCAGCAAACTCGATAACCCGATTCATGTCTTCGGCAGGAAACGTAAAGCTGGTGGCGGTGCGGTTGAGGTACACGGCCCGGTTGAGGTACAGTCGGGTTTTAATACCCCAAATGGCTCCTTTCGTAAACCGCCCCGCGCCCACCTCGCTTTTGGTTTTCAGGGTTTCTTCAACGGCATCGAGTTCCTTGAGAATGAAGTCGATAGCCTGCTGCCCCCGAAACACTTCCGATTCACCCGTGCCGGCGCTGATCGAAGCCGGTTCGCGGTAGAGGCACAGCCCGAACAAATCAAAGAGGACGAAATTGTAAAAAGCCCCCATACCCCGCGCTTCGGCAGCGTAGAGCGCAGCGTTGGGGTCGTTGAGGGTTTTCAGGGTACTTTCGGCAATACCGGCCCGCGCAATGCCCTGCGTAATCTGGTTCCAGACGTTGGCAATACTGTTGTGGTTGCTACTCCAGGTGTGCTGGTGCATCTCAATCAACACCCCACCGTTAAACCAGTCGGTGCCACCCCGAAACGGTATAATGGCTTCGTCGGTCGATACTTCCTGAAGCAGAAAATAGTCTTCGTGGCCGTTGAACAGGTTATTCATACGGGCATAGACCGGGGCCAGAATACCACCGGCAGCACCGGGTCCCTTGAGCAGGTCGGTATTGAGGGCTTCGTCGAGCACCTCCTCTTTCAAATCGGTACAGCCGAACGTCAGGGCCAGTACCAGCAGAAAAATGATTTTTTTCATGGTTGATAAGCGAAAGGAATGATGTTAAAAAGATACGTTGAGGCCCAGCAGGTAGGTGCGGGCGCGGGGGTAGCTGGTAATGTCGATGCCGTAGGCAATGATACCGCCCGTGTTAGCCGGTACGTTTACCTCCGGGTCGAAACCCGTGTAGTTCGTAATCGTGAATAAGTTTTGCCCGGTTGCATAGACCGACAGGTTTTTGAGCCAGTTGATACCCGAAAGCCCGAAGTTGTAGCGCAGGGTAGCGTTGTTGAGCCGCAGAAAGTTACCACTCTCCAGAAACCGTGTAGAGGCCGTAGCCGAGTTGGTGATAGCTTCGCCGGTTGTTACGGCGGTACTCACAATGTTCTGACCAGCAGCCAGTTGTGGCAGGTTGAAATAGGCATTGGCCGTGTTGTTGTAAAGTTTGTTGCCCGACACCCCGTTGAGATTCAGCGTCAGGTCGAAACCCCGCCAGCCGACGCTGCCGTTGATGTTGTAGGTCAGGTCTGGAATGGACGACCCCGTCACCACCCGGTCAGCGGCACTGATCACGCCATCGCCGTTAGCATCGCGGAAGTTGTTTAGCCCGGTTTCGGTCAGGCCCAGAAAATCGAGCAGGTAGAAGGATGAAACGGCTTCGCCGTTCAGAATGCCACTTACCGTTACGTTCGTTAGGCCGGGGCCACTCAGCGAGCCGGTACGCAGGAACGAGAAAGGTGCGTTTTGCACTTCGTTTTTCAGGAAGGTAGCGTTGCCGCCCAACTGCCACGAGAACCGGCCCGCTGTCGGCCGCGAACGATAGGTCAGCCCCAGTTCAAGCCCCCGGTTTATTACGTTCATGTCCACGTTGGCCCACTGACTGCCATTGGCAGAAATAGGGTCGGCTATGGTGATATTGAGCAGCATATCGCTGGTGTTCTTGTAGAAATAATCGACGGTTCCGGTCAGTTTGTCGCCCAGCAGCCCAAAATCCAGCCCAATGTTGGTTTGGGTCGTTACCTCCCACTTGATATTAGGGTTGGCTGTGCGCGAATACGTGAAGCCGGGGGTAATGCCACCTTCAGTAAGCGGGTAGCCCTGACCGTTACCTATGCCGGAGGTCAGCAGGGGCAGGGTAATTTTGCCGGGTATTTCCTGGTTGCCGGTTTGCCCCCAGCCCGCCCGCAGTTTCAATTCGCTCAGGAAACCCACGCGCGACAGAAACGCTTCGTTTTTGAGTTTCCACGCACCCGACACCGATGGGAATACGCCGTAGCGGTTGTTCTGGCCAAACTTGCTCGACCCATCGGCCCGGACGGTGGCCGTGAGCAGGTATTTGTCGGCAAACCCGTAATTGACCCGCCCAAAAAACGACTGGAGTTCGTTGATGGCGGCACCACCCGTTATCGGGTTTTGGTTGATGCTCAAGCTGGTACCGATGCCCGGGTTGAAAATGGCGTCGATTTCGCTGGTCGAGAAATTGTTGATGCTCGATGAATTTGTTCGCTGAAAAAACCGCTGGTACGAATGCCCGGCCAGCCCCTCCACCGAATGCTTGCCGCGCAGGACCGAGTAGGTCAGGTAGTTTTCGATCAGGTTGCTCGACGATTCGTTTTTCGAGAATACGGCCCTGCCCTCGGGGAAATCCAGCTTGGCCAAGTCGCTGCGTTTGGTCTGGGTTTCGCCGTTGCCAATGCTGCGGTCAACGGCAAAGTTGATGCGGTACTCCAGCCCTTTGATGAGTTTCAGCCGTCCTTCTATATTGCCCAGCACGCGGTCGGTACGGGCGTAGCTGTCAAAAAGTTCGAGGTCAGCCAGGGGGTTGCGTCCCTGCGGAAACACGAACAGCGAGCCGTCGGGGTTGCGCACGGGATAGGTGGGGTTGGCTCCGAGCGCATCGGGAATCAGACTGCCTGTGTTGGCCCCGGCAAAGTCATTGCGGGGAGCCGCGCGGTTGTTGGTGTGTCCTGCCGTAAAGTTAACGCTTACGTTAAGGCGGTCGTTGAGCAGCCGCTGCGTGAGGTTAACCCGGCCCGTGTAGCGTTTCAGCGCATTGGTTTTGATAACGCCTTCCTGATTCATCAAACTCAGCGAGACATAATACGACGAGTTGTCGGAGCCGCCGTTGAGCGACAGGTTGTGGTTCTGGGTGAAGGCATTTCGGAAAATCTGGTCCTGCCAGTCGGTGTTGATGCTACGGTCATTGATATTGGCCGGGCGGTTGTTAGCTTCCTGAAACCGAATAAACTCGGCCGCCGTAAGCAGGTCTATTTTGTTGGCCACCGTCGATGACCCCACGTAAGCCGAGTAGCTCAGACCCGCCTTTTTGACCGAGCCTTTTTTTGTCGTGATAATAACCACGCCATTGGCACCCCGCGCCCCATAGATAGCCGTTGCCGACGCATCTTTCAGCACATCGACCGACTCGATGTCTGACGGGTTGATAAAATTGAGTGGATTCAGCGGGGCACTGCTGCCAAAGCCCACATTGGCCGTGCCAACGCTCACCACTGAGTTGTCTAACGGTACGCCATCGACCACGAACAGGGGCGTGTTACCGCTCCGAATCGACCCCGGCCCGCGCACAATAATGGTCTGGTTGGCACCCGGTTCGCCGGTGTTGCCGGTTACGGTTACCCCCGCCAGCTTACCCTGTATGAGCTGCTCAGGTGAGGTGACGATCCCACGATTAAAGTCTTTTTCACCAACTGATCCAATGGCCCCTGTCACATCGGCCCGCTGCTGCGTTCCGTACCCCACCACTACCACCTCGCTCAGCGAGCGATTGTCAGCCTGAAGCACTACATCGATGACCGACCGTGTGCCTATCGCAGCTTCCTGGCTGACATAACCAATGGAACTGAATACGAGTGTGACGCCATCGTTGGGTACGTCGAGTTGGTAGCGTCCGTTACCGTCGGTAGTCGTACCTACACCGGTACGACCTTTAACAATAATGTTTACGCCAGGCAGCCCACCACCCGCAGCGTCGGTAATGGTGCCGCTCACCCGCACCGCCCACACTGCTTCGGTAGGAGCTGCATGTAAAGTGGGAAGGATAGCCCAAGTGAGCCACACCAATAGCCATGCTGTTCGTAGAAGTTTACATCTGTTCATCGTAGAGATGGTTTAGAGAGCTCGCGAAACGGCCACTGCTTTGGTTAGACAATGCCCATTGCGTTGCAAGGTTACCGCTCGATTATTAGCCAACTGTGTGGGTTGAATTAGGGCATTTTAATGATATTTTAATTTTGTGCTGGAAAAACTACTTCTACGTAACACATTGATAATAAACGAATTTTTGACTAGACACCTTACATTTAAGCCTATATTAGGCCTGTTGATCACTGTTATGAAACTTGCCCGCATTGTCATTATTGACGACGACGAGGATATCCTTGACCTATTGAGTTACAATCTCGAAAAAGAAAAAGCAGACGTAATCACATTTACGTCGGGGCTGAACGCACTTCTGCACATTCGGCGACAAACGCCCGATCTGATTATCTGCGACTGGATGATGGACGACATTGATGGGCTGGATATTTGCCGGTTGCTAAAACGCGATGCCGCCCTGATACACGTTCCATTTGTGATGCTCACGGCGCGGGGCGACGAAATAGATGCTGTAACGGCCCTCGAACTCGGTGCCGACGAGTACCTGACCAAGCCCGTAAGAATGCGGGAACTGATTACCCGGCTAAAAAAACTATTGGGCCGGCACCAGCACCACCTGCCGGTTTTGGCCCATCAGAATGCTTCCGAAGGTGTTGCCCAGGGTGCCGCACCTGCTGAGAACACACTGCGCTTTGGCGAACTGAGCCTGAACATCGACAGTTATACCGTGCTATTGGAAAAGCGGCTGCTCGAACTAACCTACACGGAGTTCAAACTCCTGCAACTGCTCATCAGCAAGCCGGGCCGGGTGTACACACGAAATCAGATCATGGAAAAAATCAATGGCCTTGACTACTTCGCTACCGAACGATCCATTGATGTGCAGGTAGCTGGACTGCGCAAGAAACTGGGTGTACACAGCCATTATATTGAAACGGTGCGGGGCGTTGGCTACCGAATGCAGGAATGAGGTGGTTTTTTAATCAAACCTTATCGCTGGCCTAATCAAACCCGAATATAAGCCCCCCAATTTTGCCAGCGTTCGTCAATGAACCCGCCCGCATGGAACCAGACACAACTGTTGACTATATACTCTGCGAATGTCCACTCGATGCCCTCGTTACCTTCGTAGATAGCCTTACCCGGCATTACTCCATTCGCCTGATCAAATCCCCCGGCATCTGCCTGACCATGATCCGGGCCGAAGACTCGGTCGAAAATCAGGAGTTTTATCTTGGCGAAGCCCTCACCACAGACTGTGAAGTGACTGTTGAGAATATCGTTGGCTACGGTATTTGTCTCGGTGACGAGCCGCAGCGGGCATACGCCCTGGCCGTACTGGATGCAGTCATTCAGCATAAAGACGCGCAGACACCCTTAATTCGGGCATTTTTAAGCGAACAGCGTGCCGGGATACAACAACGCGAACAAACTGAATTCGCCCACATTCAGCGTACCAAAGTGGTCTTTAAACTCATGGAACAGGCATGATTCGTGAAACCGCTTACAATACCGTTTTCGATGCGCAGACGCATTTTCGGCTGCTGATGGACAGCATGGCCCGGCCTGGCAAAATCTATATGCTCAACGGCGTTGCCATCAACCCACCCCGCTCGCTCAACCGGGCATCGGCACTGATTGGGCTGGCTCTGCTCAACGCCGATGTTACGTTTTTTGCCAGCCGAAGCCCTGACGACATCGCCGATTATTTGCGCACCAACACAGCCTCGCGACCTGCCGATGCACCCACCGCCGATTTCCTGTTTCTGTCTGGCATTGACGACCCAACCCTGATTGACAGGGCGCAGACAGGCTCGCTGTCGTACCCAGAAACAGGTGCGTCGGTCATTATCGATGTAACGGCTGTTTCAGACCAGCCCTTGCCTGCAAACGATCTGGCCCAGATCCTAACGCTGCACCTGACCGGACCAGGCATAAAAACCACCCAAACCGTATTTATCAACGGTCTTAACCCAGCTCTGCTCGACAGCGTACGAAAAAAGAATGCCGAATATCCATTGGGTATCGACCTGATTCTGGCCGACGCCGACGACCGGGTTATCTGCTTACCCCGCACCACAAAAATTGCTGTACATCACCACCAATCGAACAAATGGGATACGTTGCTGTAAAAGGAGGAACCGAAGCCATTGCCAATTCCATTGCCCTCGTCGAGTTTTACCGGGTCAAAGACGAAACAACTCCCATTGAGATTGGACAATTGCAGGCGCAGTTTCGGCTGGCTATCGACAAAATCATGGGCGAAGGCTCATTTTACGCACCCGAATATGGTGCCCTGGCCCTGAAACAGGTGGAAGGCGACGTACTCGAAGCCGCGTTTATTATGCGGGCCTTCCGGGCTACGGTGTCGCGCCAGTATTATTCCAGCATCATCGACACCCGGAATATGTTTGTACAACGGCGCATTTCGGCTTCCTTCCGCGACATTCCCGGTGGGCAGGTGCTTGGACCAACCTACGACTATACCCAGCGTATCATCGACACCCGGCTCGCTACCGAAAGCTACGAACAGGTACAGGCCTTTCTGACCCGTTTCCGGGCAAACCTTGCTGACACCGACCTCACCGCCGTAAAAACTTTTGGCAAAGTCATCGACCTATTGCGGGCGCAGGGTCTGCTCAAAGGCGTGAACGAAGACCCTGCGCCCGGCGATACGCGCGTTGTTGACGTGACCCGCGAAGCCATTCGGTTTCCGGCCCCGCGCTCGGCACGGCTTCAGATGCTGGCCCGTGCCGAAACGGGTGGCATCATGGCCCTCGGTTACAGCAGTATGCGCGGACATGGCTCTGTTCACCCTACCGTAGGCGAACTGCGCGTTGGGCTGGTTGATGTGCGCGTGCTGGACCCCCGCGGGCGAAACCGCTACATTGGCCGGGTGCGTGTGACCGAAGCCGAAATGATTACCTCAGCCAAAGCAGCTAAAAAAAAAGGACGTGGTGCGGGCAATGTGCCGTACTATTCCATTGGCTATGGGCTGTGCTTTGGCCATAATGAAACCAAAGCCATCTGCATGGGTATTCTTGACCGGGCCATGCGCGAAGCGAGTACTGACTCGCCTTCACAGGATCAGGAATTCGTACTCTATCACACCGATGGCATCGAGGCTATGGGATTTACCAACCATCTCAAATTGCCGCACTATGTTACGTTCCAGTCAGGGCTGAACAACGTCCGCGAGGCTATTGAACGTGAGAAACAGCAAAAAGCCGCTGCCGACCAGCCCACCGGAATTGCCCCCGAATCCGTCTTACTCGACCAGGAATGAGCCCGTTTCAGAAATTCAGCCACCAGTTCAATTTCGCGTTTATTGACGAGAATACGAAGCGTGAAATCCGGCGTAAACTCCTTAAAGCCATTTGCATACCCGGCTACCAGGTGCCGTACTCGTCGCCGGAAATGCCCATTGCGCGGGGTTGGGGAACGGGTGGTTTGCACGTAACACTGGCCATTATCGGCAAAACCGACACCGTAAAGGTTATTGACCAGGGCAGCGATGCCAGCGTGAACGCCTGTAACCTCCGCGACTTTATCCAGCGCGTAACCAACTGCGCCACTACGTTCGATACCCATGCGGCCAGCCTGATTCAGACGCGCCACCGCATACCTGAAGAGGTGCTGACCAATAACCAGATTCTGATTTTTCAGGTACCACAGCCCGAACCGCTCCGCTCGGTGGAACGCTACGAAACCAAAACCCGCGAGATGCACGGCGAAGCCGACTACGCCAAAATGTGGGTGGCACTCTACGAAGCCTACGTACGGTTTGGTGGCATAATGCGCGGGGCCGACTACCCGGTTATGGTGAATGGGCGGTATATCATGGCCCCCTCACCGATTCCACGCTGGGATGTACCCAACCTGCACCAGAGTGAGTGCCTCTTTTTGTTCGGGGCCGGGCGCGAAAAACGGCTTTATGCCGTGCCACCCCACACCGACGTGGAACCGCTGGAATTTGACGACGTGCGGTTCAGCATCGAACGGTTTGGGGATATCCGTTGCTCACTAACTGGTAAGGCGGGCGCATTCATGGACGAGCTGTACGACGATATGGGGGGCGTTCGGCACGTCATCAACGACAGCGATTTTCTGGACAAACTCCTGACCGACATCCCCCGCCCGGCGCAGTGGCAAAACCCGTATTTGCAGGAAAAGCTGAACCAAACACTATGACAACCAATACCGACTCCTGGCTCTTGAAAGTAGAAGGGCTGACCAAAATCTACGGCGACCCCAACCAAAACTCGGTGCAGCTGACGGGGCCACTGTTTGGCTCCAATATCTGCCCCGAAACCGACGCCATTGTAGCCTGCGCCGATGTCAGCTTAGAACTGTATCCCGGCGAGGTGCTGGGGCTGGTGGGTGAGAGCGGTTCGGGCAAAAGCACCGTTGTTCGACTGCTGTACTTCGACCTCGAAAAAACGGCTGGTGCAGTATACTTCACGCAGCATGGCATCGGCGAAATCAACCTCCTCAACGA
>JBBRUB010000062.1:0-10381 GCA_038248175.1 Cytophagales bacterium
GTAGGTCATCAGCTTGTCGAGGATGCCCGCCGGGGTGATTTCGATGATGCGGTTGGCAATGGTCTGCGCAAACTGGTGGTCATGGCTCGTAAACAGCACCGGCCCTTTGAAGTCGATCAGGCCGTTGTTCAGCGATTCGATACTTTCCAGATCAAGGTGGTTGGTCGGTTCGTCGAGCAATAGCATATTTCCCCCCGACAGCATCATTTTCGAGAGCATGCAGCGCACTTTTTCGCCCCCGCTCAGGACTGTTGCTTTTTTCAGCGATTCCTCGCCCGAAAACAGCATCCGGCCCAGAAAACCCCGGATAAAACTTTCGTCTTTTTCGACCGAATATTGCCGCAGCCAGTCCACCAGATTCAAATCGGCCTGAAAAAACTTATCTTTTTCGGTGTCGTTCGGGAAATACGAGTGCGTAATGGTTACGCCCCACTTGAAATCGCCGGAATCGGCTTTGCGCGTTCCTGACAAAATATCGAGCAGTGCCGACACTGCCAGCCCGTCGCGGCTATACAGGAAAATCTTGTCGTCGCGGTTCATTCTGAACGACAGGTTTTTGAACAGGGTTTGCCCGTCTTCGGCGGTGTAGGTCAGGTTGCTCACCTCCAGCACCTGATCGCCCACTTCGCGCTCCGGCTTGAAATGCACAAATGGGTACTTGCGCGACGATGGCTGAATATCCTCAATGGTCAGTTTTTCGAGCAGTTTAGCGCGGCTCGTGGCTTGCTTTGATTTGGATGCGTTGGCCGAGAATCGCCGGATAAATTCTTCAAGCTCTTTGCGCTTTTCGTCGGTTTTCTTACCCTGATCCTGCTTTTGCTTCAGAGCCAGTTGGCTCGATTCTGACCAGAACGAATAATTACCCGTGTACATCTTGACCTTCGAGAAATCAATGTCCACGATGTGCGTGCAAACCTGATCTAAAAAGTGCCTGTCGTGCGAAACCACGATGACGGTATTGGTGAAATTAGCCAGAAAGTTTTCGAGCCAGATACCCGACTCCACGTCCAGATTGTTGGTCGGCTCGTCGAGCAGCAGCACGTCTGGGTTACCAAAAAGGGCCTGGGCAAGCAGCACACGTACTTTTTCGGAGCCATTGAGGTCGCCCATGAGCGAATAGTGCAGGCTTTCGTGAATACCAAGGCCGGAGAGCAGGGCGGCAGCGTCAGACTCGGCATCCCAGCCGTTCATTTCGGCAAACTCGGCTTCGAGTTCGGCAGCGCGTTCGCCGTCGGCATCGGTAAAGTCGGTTTTGGCGTAGAGAATGTCCTTTTCCTGCGTGATGTCGTACAGGCGTTTGTTGCCCATGACAACGGTTTGCAGCACCGGAAATTCATCAAAGGCAAACTGATTCTGATTCAAAACGGAGAGCCGTTCGCCCGGCCCTAAGGTAACATTGCCGGTTTGGGGTTCAATCTCACCCGACATGATTTTGAGGAATGTGGACTTACCCGCGCCGTTGGCACCGATTACGCCGTAGCAATGGCCGGCGTTGAAACGAATATTTACGTCGTCGAAAAGGACGCGCTTTCCATAGCGCAGGGAGACGTTAGAGATATTGATCATTTGGGGTTGTATGTTAAGTCAGTAGTGGTTAACCAATAGTTCACCTTGTGCATTATACATTATTTACTCGTTCCGC
This sequence comes from Cytophagales bacterium, assembly GCA_038248175.1. GTDB lineage: Bacteria > Bacteroidota > Bacteroidia > Cytophagales > Spirosomataceae > Spirosoma. Next base: position 1,643 of record JBBRUB010000062.1, read on the forward strand.
CACTCACCGCCCAGGCTACTGCCCGCGAAATACCCGAAAATACGGCCAGAATCGTGGAAAATAAAAACGTGAAGGTGGCAATAAACGGGTAGGCCAGGGTAAACATCACACTGAACACCCGGTAGCCGGGGGTGGCCTTCATTTTTTCGTCGCGCTGCTGCTGGCGAAGGGCCATGCGTTCTTCTTTGGTCAATACGTTGGGTTCCATCGGTTGAGTTTAATTACCCGTCAGCAACGTCCGCAGCCGGGATTCTTCCTGATAACCGATCTCGCGGCTCACAAGTTTGCCGTTCCGAAAGAGCAGAATAACCGGAATTTCATCTACTGAATACTGTTTCATAATTTCTTTGTCGGCATCCGCATTTACCATCACCACCGTTGCTTTACCGGCAAATTCCTGCGTCAGTTTCTCAATTGTCGGCTTCATTTTCTGGCACGGCCCGCACCAGGCGGCATACACATCAACCAGCACCACAGGCTGACTCTCAATCAGGCTGTTGAGTCGGGCAGAAGTCCAGGTGGGAGTAGTATTGCGCTGAACACCAGCGACGGGCAGCATTTTGGCCGTCCATTTCAGGTAGCCGCCCTGCAATTCATACACGTTGGTATAGCCCATAGACTTCAGTCTGGCCCCCGCTGTTTTAGTACGCCCGCCCGACAGACAATAGATAAAAACGGGTTTAGTTTTGTCGAGTTTAGCCACGCCCGCGTCGAAGTCGGCACTCTGTACATTCAGGTTTTGGGCATCGGGCAGGTGGCCGCCGGCAAATTCGCCGGGCGTTCGCACGTCTAAAAGCTGGGCGTTTGGCGTTGCGTCTAACCTGATTTTGAAAGTATCGGCAGGAATCGTCTGCGCCAATATCAGCGACACAGGCAGGATCAGTAACAGGGTAATCAGAGCAAAGCGGTTCATAATGCAATAGGTTAAGAAAGAATTGACAAACAAAAATACGCCCGGATTCTGACGCAAAAAACAGAAGCCTTACCAGTAGAGACAATTACGGTTTGATTTGGCGGGTTTCTTCCCGGTAGCTAAGAAACGTAGTTCTATTCAGTGAATTAATTGTACGACTATTGGGAAAGCCTTATTTTTACGTTCTTTCGTGCCTTTTCAGTAGTTTCTAACCCCTTAAGAACATGATACGAATCAGCCAGATTTTACAGAGCAAAGCCGTGAACGCCTTGTATAGTGTCCGCTCAACCAACACCGTGTATGAAGCACTGGTGCTGATGGCCGAAAAAAACATTGGAGCCGTGCTGGTGATTGATGCCGGCGAGCTGGTCGGTATTTTTTCGGAACGTGATTACGCCCGCAAGGTGATTCTGAAAGGCCGCCACTCTAACGACACGACCATTGGCGAGGTGATGACCCCCAACGTGATCACCATCGCGCCCGAATCGTCGCTCGAATCCTGTATGCAGATCATGGCGGAGAAGCACATCAGGCACCTGCCCGTGATGGATACCGAGAAATTAGTCGGTATTATTTCGATCAACGACGTGGTGTCGGCCATCATCCGCGACCAGAAAGCCCACATCAACTCGCTCCAAAGCTACATTTCGGGCGGGTACTGATTCGGGCCTACCTGCCTGTCTGTGGCCTTGTGAGCGCGTGTTATCTTTGCTTTCTTTTTTTAGAACATACGCTATGATAACCACGCCCGAAGATGCCGATATACGGCAGGAAGTGTTAAAACTCTACGGCAACCGGCTGCGGGTGCGGGTTTGCGGCCTGCACCGGGTTGGCAATCAACTGCTGATGGTGCGCCACCGGGGAGTGGGTCAGACGGACACATTCTGGGCCCCGCCCGGTGGTGGCCTGCACTTCGGCGAAACCGCCCCCATTGGGCTGGCGCGGGAGTTTGCCGAAGAAACTGGCCTGATTATTGAGATAAATGAGTTGCTGTTTGTCAGCGAATTCTGGCAACCCCCGCTGCACGCCCTCGAATTATTTTTTGACGTTACGGCCACTGGCGGTACGGTGCGGCAAGGAGTTGATCCAGAAATGAGTCTCGACGGACAGATTATCGAGGAGGTACGGTTAATGACGTTTGCCGAAATCAGGCAGTACCCGCCCCGCGAAGTTCACGCGCTGTTTAGCCGGTGCCAGTCGCTCGATGAGGTGTTCCGGTTACGGGGCTATCTGTCGTAAGTTTCCCGGTTAATTGTATGACAACGGCCAAGCGTGGGTCGGGTCGACCAAGCGTGGCCGTTGTCATACAATTAAGCTATGTCGTCTAACCAGCGACCCGTATCTTACTACCTTTACAGCTTCGTTTATCCATGCAAACTGCCTCTGCCCTTTCGCCAACCCTTGCCATCCGGCAAAATTCATTTAAGCCTTCAGTAGCCCAAAACTCTGTCTTGAGCATCGAAGTCGGCAAAGACGGCCTGCGGTTTGTAGTAACAGACGGCCATGATGAGTGCATTTGGCTGGAAGAATACGGATTTTCGTCGCTTCTGGCCGACCGACCCTTAGCCGATGCGTTACCCGCCATCTGCGAGGCCCATCCGGTTTTGTCGGTAGAGGGCTGGCAACAGATTCGGGTGGCGGTTAATTCACCGGCCTTCACACTGATTCCCAACAGCCTGTTCAGAAAAGAATACATGGGCAGCTACCTGACGCTGATGCGCGGTAACGACCTGCCCGCCCACGAATATGCCCATGCCTATCGGCACGAAGACGAAAATTTCTGGTCGGTCTTTAATATAGACCATCAACTTGCCGACTACATGGGGGGGCTGTATCCGATGCAGAACCTGACGTTTCTGCACCAGACGAGCGCACTCATCCGGGCATCGGCCCTGATTGACAAAGCCACGATCAGCACTCAGAATCTGACGCTGTATTTTGAGGATGAATACGCGACGTTGATCTTTCGCTCGAACCGTAAGTTGCTGTATTGCAACCGATTTGGCTATAAAACTGTCCGTGATCTGACCTATTATGTGCTGTATGTGATTGACGAACTACGGCTCGAACCATACTCCGTGAATGCCCGGCTCTACGGGCAGATTACGCCCTATTCTGACACCTACACGGCTCTGGCGGAGTTTCTGCCGCACCTGCATTTCGGCTTGTCTCCACCCGGCCTGAACTTCGGCCCCGGCTTCGATGACCTGCCCGAACACCGCTTTTTGAGTCTGTACGGCCTGGCATTACTTTGAGTTTACCGGGTTCTGTGCGTAGTTTTCAGCTTTAAACCTGAAACCAACGGCGCGTGAAACGGATTGCTCTTTTCCCCGGCTCCTTTGACCCCTTCACCAAAGGCCACGAAGACATTGTGCTGCGCGGCCTGCAGCTCTTCGACGAGGTGATTATCGGCATTGGCCGCAACGCCAGCAAGCAGCGTTATTTTCCACTCGATGTGATGGAAGACCTCATCAACCGCACCTTTCAGCATGAACCGGGCGTGACGGTGGTTTCGTATGACAACCTCACCGCCCACGCTGCCCGCGAACACGGTGCCCGGTTTCTGCTGCGCGGCCTGCGGAACACCACCGATTTTGAGTATGAAAACAGCATCTCGCAGGTGAATCGGTACGTGTATCAGGATGTTGAAACCGTGTTTTTGATTACCTCACCCAGCCTTGCCCCCATCAGTTCGAGCATCATTCGGGATCTGCACCGCTACGGACAAAACGTGGACGAGTTTCTGCCGTATCGGTTGAGCAACTGATAACGTAGCCACCTGCACCGTGTCACTTTATAAATTTATCAAAAACGTACCGGATCGAACTAAATGATTTGGTGAGGGCAGTCCGGGCTTCGGCGGGAGTCATCCACTGGAGTTGGGTAATACCTTCTTCGGCCTGCGGAGCCATCCGGCTATCGTCGAGGCAGGTCATCCGGTACCATTTGGTGCGTTTCAGCACTCGGTTTCCGTTGTGGTTGTAGGTATGCCAGGTGGTGCATAGCTTCTCGCCGAGTGCCGCCCGAACGCCGGTTTCTTCTTCTACCTCGCGCACGGCAGCCTCGCGGGAGCGTTCGCCGGGGTCAAGTTTGCCCTTTGGCAAGTCCCACACCCCGCGCCTGAACATCAGCAGCATACGGTCTTGTTTGATCACCACGCCCCCGGCGGCTTTCACGAGTTTAAACAGGTTTTTTATCCGTTCTTCAACCAATTGGTGATCGTCGGCCAGTAGCGTTACCGAAAGCAGACTGGCCGTGTTGGCTGTGTAAATCAGGTCAATGAGTCGTTCGGCGGTGGCCGGTATCGCGTTCAGAATCAGGAGGTGGCCGTTTAGGGCATCGGCCCGCAGAATATCCAGCCGGGCATCAATAATGTGTTCATAATCAGCAAATAAAGCGGGCGATACGTGTTTGGCACCCAGTAAGCGCAGGGGCCGGTCGTCAATAAAGACAATCATGCAGGAGATGTTAGAAAGCCCCAAAGGTACTCAATGGTTGTTATGGGATGGGCGTAGAATTGTTGAGAGGAGGCAGAGCGAAATTAAAAACATCACTTAATTCTACGCCCCGTCCCGTCACCTACGTCAACGTGAGTGAGTACACCGACGACGGCACGGGTAGCAACGGACGCGCCGATTACACCTTCCGCGACAGCGACGACATAACCGTTACTCTAAACCGCTCGGCCAAGTATTACACCAACAGCCGCCACTGGAACCGGGGGCAGCTATTAGGCAAGACGACCTACGGCTTCGATGGTAAAAAGAAGGCCGCTACCCTGAACACGTACCAGATTTATGCCAACGGCACAACCGCTGATATTACGGGCTTGCTGGTTCAGGTGCAGACTGTGGTGGGTGGTACGGCCTACAATCCCAACGGTTCGGGCTGCTACACAAGCTACACTGATGAGTACCTGCCGACGCAGACCTACCGCTTCGACTACGGCGTTACCAAATTGATTCGCACCGAAGACATCACCTACGACGATCAGGACGAGAGCCGGTACACCAGCCGGGCTACCGAAACCGACTATGACCCGGCCTTTGTGCTACCCGTCGAGACGCGCAGTTTTGTGGAGGGCAGCATCGTGCTGGGAACCCGGATGAGCTATCCCCAGAATTTCCCGCCCCTATCGGCTACCATCGGCAGCCCCGATGCCGAACTGACCGGGATTCGCACCCTCCAGGAACAGAACGCCTATATACCCTTAGAGACGATTAATTTCCGGCAGGAATCCCCCGGCGCAACGAAGTTCTACAAGACGGGAAAACTGATGACCTACGAGCGGTTTACGGTGCTGAACCAGCCAACAGGGTTGCCCAAACGGGTCTGGCTGGCCGAAACCGACTTCAACAACAAAACCCTGATTGCCACCGGCGATTACCAATCCTCGGCAGAACGCTACGGGCTGCTGCCAGCCAATCAAAAAAACCAGTTCCCCCTCGATCCGGTCTGGAAACTTCGGCTCACCTACAATAGCTACGATTTCCAGGGAGACTTAGGGAGTTACAGCGTGGAAAGCGGCCCGACAACGGCCCTGACTTACCGGCATACGATTCCGGCGACGGGCATTCGCTTTTCGGTGCTGACCACCCAACAGGAAAATAGCGGGCAGGTCTCGGCCCAGACCACGACATACGGCTACGTTGTACCACTGCTGGGACCCGCCACCATGACCGCGCCCAACGGGGTGACAACCACCTACGAGTACGACAGCTTTGGGCGGCTGGCCCGCACCAAAGACAAGGATGGCAACATCCTCAACCAGTTTACCTACCGCTACGCCACCCAACCCTGACCACCGCCATGCTTCGCTGCACCCTGTTCACGCATTCGTTTTTCGCCGGTCGGTATAAACTCCCGATGCGGCTGTTTCTGGTCGGGCTGCTAACCACGCTAACGGCTCCGCTATACGCCCAGGTAACGCCCCCAGCCGGGCAGAACTACATCATTACACAAACTCCCCGAACTGCCACCCCGACCGTTTCTCCGGCCAGCAGCTTTGCCGATGTGTCGGCTACGGTGGCCTACGTGGATGGGCTGGGCCGACCCATCCAGACCGTGCAGGTCCGGGGCGCGGGCAACGCCACCACCGACATCATCGGCCAAACCAGCACCTACGATGCCTTCGGGCGGGTGCTGCGGACGTACCTGCCCGCCCCCGGTCTGGGCGCAACGGGGGCAATACTGGCCGACCCCCAGGCCGCAGGCAGTACCTTTTACGCCGGTGATCAGAATCCCTACGCCGAAACAACCTACGAAACCAGCCCCCTTAACCGGCCCGTGCAGCAGTTTGGCGCGGGCCAGAACTGGCGCACGGCCAACCGCAGAACCACCGTCCGCTACGGCGTGGCAGCCGGGGTGCTGCGCTTTAAAGCCAACTCGCTTTTCCTCTACGCCAATGTTGAGGACGACCAGACACGCTATGATTATTTTGGCCCCCACGACATTGCCCGGCAAACGACGACCAACGAACAGGGCCAGCAGACCATCGCCTACACCGATTTGCAGGGCCATACCATCCGGCGAGACCAAGTGCTGGCTGTCGCCGATACACTCACCACCGTCTATGTCTATGACAAGTTTGAGCGGCTCACCGCCGTGATTCCGCCTAAACTCTACCGATGGTTTACCGACGGTGGGCCGGGCCGGTTTCTGGCCTATTACGGCAGTGGCAACACCGATAACCCCATCTTCAAAGAATCGGCCTACGTGTATCTGCACGACAAACGCAGCCGGTTAACGGCCAAACACGTGCCGAACGCGGGCTGGACGGAATTGGTCTATGACCGGCAGGACCGCCCGGTGATGAGCCGAGACCGGCAGGATAACGCCGACGGGAAGTGGCGGTTTACGAAGTACGATGGTCTGGGTCGAACCGTGATGAGCGGGCGCACGAGTCTGCCCCTGAGCAGCACCCAGTCTGCCGATGACCTGCGGGCGGGCTTTGCCGCCATGACCGTCACCGACGAAGACCGGGCCACCGGAGCCGGTACGCTCTTAGGCTACACCCAGCGCAGTTTTCCGGCCTCGGTGCCAATCTCGGCTTCGGTGGTGCTGGTGGTGAATCAGTATGATGTATATGCTGCGGGGAGCCAGCCGTATCAGCCACCGGGCAGTCCTTTTGCCGCGCCCTACTCAAGCGCGGCTACGGGCAACGCCACCGGGCTGCTCACCGGCACCCTGACCCGGCTGCTGTCCAATTCTGGCATCGTGGGCAACACCGCGCCCGACGTGGGGGCCTTGTATCAGCGTACCGTCTGGTACGACGATAAGGGGCGCGTTCTCCAGGCGCAGGGGCAGAACCATCTGGGCGGCACCGACCGGACGGACAATCAGTACAGTTTTGCCGGGGAGTTGCAGCAAAGCGTGTTGCGCCATCAGCCCGGCTCCGGGGCGGCTATCACCACCGTTACCACCACGTATAGTTACGACCACCTCGGCAGGCGGACGCAGGCTACCCACGCCGTTGGTGCCGTGCGGCCCACCCTGGTCGGCTCCTACCAATACGATGCCATTGGCCGGTTAGCGGGCAAGGCGATGGGGGGTCTGGCCCCGGTTGCCAGTCGGCAGGATGGTTCCTGGACAACGGCTGCCACCTGGCAGGGCGGCAGTGTGCCGCTGGCAACAGAGGGCGTATTCATCAATACCGGCACAAGGGTGAGTTTGCCCGCGTCGTCGAGCTTGGGGGCGGGGCCGCTGGTGCTGGGCGGGCGGCTGGTATTCGGGGCCGGTAGTAAACTACGGCTGGGGCCGGGCGGGGGCGCGGCCTGGCAACGGCTCACCTATCACTACCACCTGCGGGGCTGGCTGCGGGGCATCAACTTGGATGGCAGCGACAACCCCACCATTGCCGAGGGCAAACTCTTTGCCATGAAATTGGGCTACGACGATGCGGGGCAGTATAACGGCAACATCGGCAGTCAGGTCTGGGTCCACAGCCGCGACGGGCAGGGCCGCTCCTACACCTACGCCTACGACGGGGCCAACCGGCTGGCGGGGGCTGCCTACGGGGGCGGCATTGCCGAAGGATTTACCATCGAAAACGTCAGCTATGACCCCAACGGCAACCTGACCACCCTGAACCGGCGGCAACGGGCTACATTCAATCTCTCGCGGGCCTATGATCAGTTGACCTATACCTACTCGCCGGTGGGCAATAGCCTGACGGCGGTGGCCGATAACGCATCAACGACCTACGCCGACGTGGGCGACTTCCGCGACAACAACAAGAACGGGGCCGATTATGACTATGCTCCCGATGGCAGTCTGCTCTATGACCGCAACCGGAACATTAACCTGATTCGGTATAACCTCTTAAAGCTACCGCGCGAGGTGGTCTCCAACGCGGGAAGCCGGGTGGCGAGTTATACCTACTCGGCAACGGGCGAGAAGCTGCGGATGCGCGACGAGCAAGCCCCGCAGGTGGGCGGCCAACTCAACGCCCTGCGCGATTACGTCGGCCCGTTTCAATACCTCAACGGAAGCCTGTTTGAGATTACCCTGGAAGATGGCCGCTACACGCCGGGCGGGGGCTACGAGTTTTTCCACAAAGACCACCTGGGCAACGTGCGGGAGAGTTTCAACGGCAGCGGCAGTACGCAGTACACCGACTATGACCCGCTGGGCCTGGCGATGCCCGCGTTGAGTGGCGGGGGCAGCAGTAACCGCTTAAAATACAACGGCAAAGAGGCTGTTGGGGAGTTGGGAACCAACGTGCTGGACTACGGCGCACGGTTTTACGACGCGCAGACTGGTCGGTGGGGCGTGGTTGACCCGCTGGCCGAGGTCAGCCGCCGGTTTAGCCCGTACGTGTATGGCAA
>JBBRUB010000063.1:0-10293 GCA_038248175.1 Cytophagales bacterium
ACCCATTTCGCTGGTGGGCCCTCCCCCCTTTGAGTTCTGGATTAGAACAACCAGAATAAGCAGGACGCAAATAATGCAAATGAAAATAATGAGTGTCGTTAACATGACTTCAGTTTTCTCTCGGTTTTGATAAAATCGTGTCAGTGTGCAGGATTTTGATGGTCCAGTTCGCTGATTTTGGCCGCAAAGTACGCGCTTTTTTCGGGATTTTTTGCCATCAACGTCTCGTATATCTCACGGGCTTTAGCGGGTTTCCCCTGTTTGGCGAGAATTCTGGCAAAACTTTCTGTAACCAGTCCACCACCAGTGGGTTTGGCCCGCTTGCTTAAATCTTCCTGGTCAAGAACCTCGCCAGTTTTGGCCGGAGTCCTGGAAATACGGGGTTCCTTCTGAATAAAACTTTCAATAAGCTCAAACTGACGCTTTTGCTCGGCATCAGCGGGTAACAGAGCAGCTTCAGTCTCATCGATCTGCACAAGGTCATTTTGCAGACTGGTCTCCAACAGCGTTGCATCTTCGGGGGCAGGAATAGTATCGGCAATGGCAAAAGCGTGTCCGGGCAGGTGCAGAAGGGGTAGTTTCAGAAAGTTCTCGCTCACACCCGCCTTAGCTTTGAACAGGGCATAACTCTCCTGCTGGTAATCGTCGGGAATCAAGACGTGCCGGGCCGATAGTTCATTCAGTTTACCGAGTAAATTCTCCGACCATTGAAACTCGTTATCGATCAGCTTCCGCAGGGCGTTCCGGCTGAGGGCGTGCGCAGCCGCCTGCCGAACCACCGGTACCGCCTGCGCCTTGCTGTGCATGGATGCCGCCTTGGCCGTAAGTGTATAGAGCGACTGACAATACGGGTAATCAGACAGGCTTTCCTGAAGCTGAACTAAATCAGCCGGGGTCAGGTCGTTGGGATGCGTGACCCAGTACGAGAAGGTTTCTTTATCGAGCATAGTGGGTAAATATAGGCACTCACTTCAGTTTCCGCAGGTAATAATCTTCGCCCGGCACAATTACGCCTTCGGTCATCGTGGTATCGGTGCCTAAGCGAATATCGCCGGGTTGGGGCGTGATAACACTCGTATCGAAGAATAAATAATCGGCCTTGGTTGGTATGGGTTTTAGCCCCTGCTCAAACGGGTTGATCGGAATAAGCCGGCGGGACAGATGAGGACCGTAGAGTGGATACTCATAATCGTCGTTGATGGTGCCGAGCGCAACGGTTGCCGTGTCAGGTACCATCTCATCGAAGCGTTTGTAGGCAACATACGTATCAGGTCGGCCAATGGTCATCTGCCGGACACGGTCCTGGTCAAATACCGACGTAAACGAACGGCCATCGGGCGCGGTCCAGGCAAACGGCAGTGCCCGCGTGTTCAGGAACACGCTCAGCAGGGCCGATACGCAACCCAGAATTGTAACAATTCCTACGTACCCTTTCCAGACAGTTCGCTTCGGCACATCAATGCGGATGCGGTCACTGAAAAACAGCAGACTCAGGAAAAGTACGGACAGCAGACCGGTCTCCACAAAATACCGGCCTTTGAACGGGTCATACGGGGCCGAGTAGGACAGCGCCAGGAAGTGCAGCACCACCGCCATGCCGATATAAACGTGTGGAGTGGAGCGAATCAGGCCCAACAGCACGGCCACCACCAACGGCAGCATGAGGGCAAAACCCAGAATACCCCAGTACGGGTTGGCGTTGTAGAACACGAACGCCCGGTCGAAGGCAAACGGCTGAATTGAGAAGTCAGTCTCCTCGTCGAGCCGCATATTCAGTACATTTTCCAGTGCCACCAGCGGCTCGCGCATGGTATGATTCACGGCTGCCCCCACCGGCAGGTTACGGATGCCGTCCAGATTGATGTGATCGTAGGCGTAGCGCACCACATTCCGGCTCCCCTGTTCAAGCAGATTCTGGGCCGACCCCGCCCGCTCAACCGATTGGTGTTTGAGCGCCGTTGGCGGCCCAATGGGATGGCCAAATACCTCAATGTTTTTCAGATACCCCGTTGGCAGTGTCCACAGGCACATGCTGATGACAATGGCCGCGCCCAGCCGCCATGTCCGCTGAAACGTAACGGACCAGTTCGGCGACAGAAACACGGTGTAAATCATAATGACAAATACCGACGGCAGCAGCAGCGCGAACGTGATCTTATGGCCAAATGCCAGCCCGAAGGCAATGCCCGTTAGGTACAGATACCGGCTGTTGCGCACCGGAGTTGTGGCATCGGCGCGGTAGCTGAACAGCATGAACAGCAACACGCTCAGGTAGGCCGTCAGCACCAGATCGGTTTCGGTAGTGATAGCCTGCATCAGAAAATCAGGTATCAGGGCGTAACACAGGGCGCAGAAGAAACTCGCCGAGAGCGATACCCGCCCCAGAATAGCTCCCAGTCGCTGCACAATCCCAAACACCGATACAATGGCCACCCAGTAACTCAGGTGATGAATGAACCGGAACCCGGCCTCAAAGCGGCCCGTCATCAGAAACGTATAAATCTGGAGCGTACAAACGCTTTTAGGGTACGTATCGATGTTCCAGTTGGTACCGCCGAAATGCCGCATGGTGCCGCGCTGCATGTACTGCATCACGCGGTTGAGGTGTCCCGTCATGCTGTCCCACTCGTTGGGTACGGTAAAAAAGACCAGAATCAGGTTCATCACGGCAATGACAGCCAGCGTACCGAATAGAAACGAGAACAGAATTTTCGAAAACGCCGACAAACCGCGAAACCACTGCCGGGCCGTATACCGCCGGTCACGAATGAGCAACGAAACGGAGAACCGCTGCTGTTTCGGCATAATCCACCGCAGCGTAAACCCCAGAAACGTAGCCGTACCAAACACCGCCACCGCCCACACCAGCGTATTGTTGGTCAGGTACAAAGCCGACAGTACAAAGCCCGTAAACACCACGCTGCCCGCGCCGAGCAGAAAAATAGTCAGCAGCCACTCCGTCAGCGACCGCCGGACAATCCGCGCCGACAGCCAGCCGAGGTAAATCAGGAAGAGGAAAAAAGATAGGAGAGAAATGAACGTCATTATCGGAAGTTATGGGCAACATAATCCAGCGCAACTCTTTGCGTCGGTAAACGAAGCCGGGCAGGCAGCTACTACGAAGCCAGCCGTTTCAGCTTTACGTTTTCTACGGGGCGGATAACCAGCGGGACTTTCTCGATTTTGACCGAACTACTGTCCAGCCCGAACCAGCGGTCTTCGGACGTAGTAAAACTCTTGATCCAGAAATAGATATTCATAATCAACTGCTCAGAGCGCGGCAGTTCATTCTCGAAGGAAAGAAACTTCTCCAGCACCACAAACCGGAAATCGCCGATGACATTCTGGCGGCTGAGCGATTCGTAGCGGCTCGTAATATCAACTTCCTTATTGGCCACCATGTCCTCGATTACCTTGCGGAAGAACAGGTTAATCCGTTGCTCGACCCGGAAACCGAGTTTGAACGTAATCTTGTAGGCATCATCGGGCGCGAGGGTGTTCACCTTATACTCCATCGTGTACGGGTCATCGGTAGTATCGACATGGATAAACCAGTAGATGTCGGCACGTTTGGGGCGTTTCTGAAAGATGGAATAGATGACTTTAGATTCGATTTCGGACTGCCGGGCCGCGTTGCTCATAAAGACGAGGTGCGTAGCGTATTTCGGGATACTGATATCGCGGCTGAGTTCTTTGAGGGACTGAATATATTGGTCGATGCGGACGTATTCGGTCAGGCGCAGTTTGATATTGAATGCCTTGAGCCAGATAACCATAACGCTGCCCATTATAATGGCGATAAGTACCGATACCCAGCCACCCGCCGGAAATTTAATGAGGTTGGCCACCAAAAAACTGCCTTCCAGGACCAGGTAAAAGACGAGGAACCCCGTAACCCACCAGGCGTTATACTTGTGCGAGTACATATAATAGCTGAACAGAATGGTACTCATCAGCATGGTCAGCGTAATGGCCAGGCCATAGGCTGCTCCCATCTTCGACGATTCCTGAAAATATAATACTACCGCTACGCAGCCACAGAACAGCAGCCAGTTTATGCTCGGCACATACAACTGCCCCTTCTGAACGCTGGGATAGCGCAGCCGGACTTTGGGCCAGAGATTGAGCCGAATAGCTTCGCTGATGAGCGTAAAGGCACCGCTGAGCATGGCCTGACTGGCAATGATGGTGGCCAGCGTGGCAATGCCGATGCCGGTAATCAGGAACCAGTCGGGCATGAGTTCGTAAAACGGATTACGCTTGCCCAAAGCCTGCCCCGCCAGCGATTCTACGTAGGCCCCCTGACCCAGATAGTTAAGAAACAGACAGGTTTTTACATAAACCCAGCTTACCCGGATGTTGCCCCGCCCACAATGTCCCATGTCAGAATATAGGGCTTCGGCACCAGTTGTAGAGAGGAATACCGCCCCCAGCAACCAGAACGCGCCCGGATAGTCAGCCAAAAACCGATAAGCGTAGTACGGACTCAGCGAGGCCAGAATGCTAAGATCGCCCGCAATATTGGCGATACCCAGCACTCCCAGCATGGTAAACCAGACCAGCATAATTGGCCCAAATGCGGCACCCACAACCCCGGTCCCGAACGATTGAATCAGGAACAGGAGCGCCAGAATGGCAATAACAATAGGAATTGTCTCAATGGTAGGATACAGAATCCGCAGCCCTTCCACCGCCGACGATACCGAGATGGGCGGAGTAATGATGCTGTCGGCCAGGAGCGCGCTGCCGCCAATGATAGCCGGAATTGTGAGCCAGCGGGCGTGTCGGCGTACCAGCGCGTATAGGGCAAAAATACCGCCCTCGCCTTTGTTGTCGGCCCTTAGAATCAGGGTTACGTACTTGACGGTAGTTTGCAGCGTAATGGTCCAGAAAATACAGGACAATGCTCCCCGTACCAGTCCTGCCTGTATCGGGTTTTCTTCGCCGACAATTTCCTTTAGTACGTATAGTGGCGAGGTACCAATGTCGCCGTAAATAATGCCCATTGCTATCAGCAAACCGGCAGCCGATATGGTATCTAATTGCTTCTTGTCTTCCATAAACTGGCTTGCGCCGGGGCTTGTCTGATGGGGTAAAAACGGCGCAAAGATAGCCCTTGTTTTATTCGATTGACGCCGTTGTTAACTTCCTGTCTGCTGTCGAACTAAACACCCGGTGGCCTTGTCGTTTCAGATATGGCAAAATCTGAGATTCCACGCGTTAAACCAGCCAGCGAAAAAGACGAACTGAGCTGGCGCGAACGGTTTGCAGCCCTCGGCAACCTCCCCGCTTTTTTTCGGCTCGTCTGGGCCGTTTCTCCGGGGTTATTTCTGGGCAATGCGGCCCTGCGTCTGGTACAGGCGGCCATCCCGGTTACGGTGCTGTACATCGGCAAACTGCTCATCGACGAGGTGGTCAGGCTGGCGGGTGCGGCAGATAGAGACACGACATTTTTGTGGGAACTGGTAGCCGCCGAATTTGGCCTGGCCATTCTATCCACCGCGCTGGGCCGGGCCATGTCGCTCATGGACGGGCTGCTGGGCGATTTGCTGGCCAACCATACATCTATCCGTCTCATGGAACACGCGGCTACGCTCGATCTGGAACAGTTTGAAGACGCTACGTTTTACGATAAGCTCGAACGCGCCCGCCGGCAAACTACGGGCCGGACGGTGCTGCTCTCCAGCGTATTCGGGCAGGCACAAAGCCTGATTTCGGTGGGGTTTCTGGCGGCTGGTCTGGCGGTCTATAACCCGTGGCTATTGCTGCTGATTCTGGTGGCCGTAACGCCCTCGTTCATCGGCGACAATTACTTCAACCAGCGCAGCTACTCGCTTTCGCGCTCCTGGACGCCCGAACGGCGCGAACTGGATTACCTGCGCTACGTAGGCGCGAGCGACGAAACGGCTAAGGAAGTCAAGATTTTTGGCCTGTCAGGTTTTCTCGTCGGGCGGTTCAAAGAGCTGTCAGACGAGTTTTTTCGGAAGAACAAGGCGTTGGCCATAAGCCGGGCTGGCTGGGGGGTATTGCTCACGGCCCTCGGCACGGCAGGGTATTACGGGGCCTACGTCTGGATTGTACTGCGGGCCACCACCGGGCAAATCTCGCTGGGCGACCTGACGTTTCTGGCCGGGTCATTCCGGCAGGTGCGGGCCTCGCTGGAAGGGATTCTGCTCCAGTTCAGCAGCCTGACGCAGGAGGCCATCTATTTGCAGGATTTGTTCGACTACTTCGCTATCAAACCCCTCATCGACTCCCCCGCCGTAACGCGCCCGTTCCCAAATCCCATCCAACAGGGTTTCGTGTTCGAGAACGTTGGTTTTAAATACACCAACTCCGACCGCTGGGCGGTACGCAACCTGAGTTTCACGCTTCAGGCGGGCGAAAAACTCGCGCTCGTGGGCGAAAACGGTGCGGGCAAAACGACACTCGTGAAACTCCTGGCCCGGCTCTACGACCCCGCCGAAGGCCGCATCCTGCTCGACGGTCACGATCTGCGCGACTATGACCTGCTCGAATTCCGGCGTAACATCGGCGTTATTTTTCAGGATTATACCCGCTTCAAAATGTCGGCGGGGACCAATATTGCCGTGGGCGACATTGACCAGCGCACCAACCAGCCCCGCATCGAAACCTCTGCCGAACGCAGCCTGGCCGATACCGTCATTGCCAAGCTGACCGGGGGCTACGACCAGCAACTGGGCCGCAGTTTCGGCAAGGGCGTTGATTTATCGGGGGGCGAGTGGCAGAAAGTCGCGCTGGGCCGGGCCTACATGCGCGACGCTCAGCTGATTATTCTCGACGAACCAACGGCCGCGCTGGACGCCCGCGCCGAGTACGAAGTCTTTCAGCGGTTTATTAAACTGACCGAAGGCCGGTCGGCAGTAATTATCTCGCACCGGTTCAGCACCGTTCGCATGGCCGATAGGATTCTGGTTCTGGAAAACGGCAACCTGCTTGAATTCGGTACACACGCCGAGCTCCTCGAAAAAGCCGGTCGCTACGCGGAGTTGTTTGGTTTGCAGGCGCGGGGGTATCAATAGTATGCTGCCAAAGCAACGAATCACGAGTCCACGAGCAGACTGTTGACCCCCTTATCTGACACTGATCGACAGTGGCGTATCAAGGGCTTTTTTGAAGATGTACAGGTAGTCGAACCACGCGGGCGCGGTGGTAATGACCCCGGCTTTGTTCCAGGCCGCACCGGTGTAATATACGAATGGGGCGTTTTGGGGCGCAGTGGTTTTGGCTAACAGTTGCTCTTTCGTCACGGTTATGGCCTGAACCGGTGTGCCAATGACCGTTCCTACACCCGTAATGCCGTCGGGGCCGAACTGCGGCTCCCAGTAGCCCATTACGCCCGTCTGCTCATCCATTAGCAGCGTACCGGGCCTTGGTCGTTTGATAATACCGATTACTACCGGCAGCGTAGCCGGTCCATCATAGTGGTACGTTGCTTCAACCCGGTTCATCTGCGAACCAGCATCCAGCGTAATTTTTTTAGTAGCCGTTACCGGCATTCCGTTCACATCCCACGCATCATATTCCAGCACGAACGAGGTACGTATCGGGCCATTATCGAGGATTTTCCAGCGGTGGTAATTACCCGAATAATAGACAGAATCGTTTACGTAGGGAGCCACGTTACCCGCCCCCAGCGTATAGCCAACGTGGTAGTAGTCCATGCCGTCGCCGATGTCTTCGTGGTATTTACCGCGTTTGTAGCGGTCGTTCAGCACGAGTTTATCGGTACGTTTTACCCACACGTCCATACCATATGCATCGCCTTTGGTCCCTTCAAGTGCTTTACCGTACATTCTAAAGGCAATCTTATCGTTTTCCCAGGCAAAATCGTCTAATCGTTCCGGCACGTAGCGGGCGTAGGTTTTGGCAACCGTCGGCGTCGATTTCTTATTCTCGATCAGCAACTCGATCTGACCATTGGCCGGTACCGACACCTGCACCAGAAGCTGCTGAATAGTCGGCTGCCCGTCAAGCGCGAACTGAAACGGTACGTTCTGCCGGGTGGTCTGGTTAACAACTCCGAAGCGGGCGGTATCGACACCCGGATGCTTCTGAAGTACGGTCTGCCAGGGAATGGCAACCACCACATGCTGGCGGGCCAGGGTACTACTGTTGGTAATAGAAATAACGGATGTCTTTGCCTGGCCAGCTACCCAAAAGGGCAGACAAAGAGCAAACACGCATTGCAGGGCATATTTCAATCGAGACGTATTTATTGGTTATGGTCCGGCTTGTATGTCCCGGACGTCAGACAACGTGAGGTTAGGGAGATTTCACAGCATAAACGCATTGATACCCAGCACCTGCGTTGTGGTGATACCCACAAGAACCAGACAGATACCTGAACTGATGAGACAAATCAGCCCAAATCCGTACAAAACAGCATTCCGGCTTTTGAGGGTAGCAATAAGCGTATTCATGGGTTTATTTTATTCGCTGATTAAGCGACCAACGTCCGGGTACGTACCGTGCGGATAATCCAGTAAAGCAGGAAACCCACTGGCCCCAGCATGAAGCAGAAAAACAGCGGTACGATAATCAGCCAGTGCGGAATCTGCTTCTCCTGTGCGTCGCGCAGGACGACCGTACCGGCCACGAGGTCAAAAGCGAGGTAATGGACCCAGCCGGCCAGCATCACGCCGTCGCCCCCGTTGGCAAACATGGCTTTGATACCCGCCAGCGTTGCAAATGAACCGAAATCGACCGGGCCACCGCCGAGCAGATAGACAATATAAATAACTGCCAGACAAACCGGAATCAGGTACGAGTGTACCAGCCAGCGCGTCACAAACCAGCGCGGGGCAACAAGCATTAACAGCCATTGTGGCAACACCAGCGCGTTGGCAATCTGGAAAACGGTTTCGGGAGTCATACAAGTTTTACGATTTATTTCACCTTCGCCTGCCCCAGCACCCGCAGCAGGTTGCCGCCCCAGATTTTGGTGATGTCTTTCTCCGAATAACCCCGGCGGACGAGTTCGGCGGTCAGGTTCTCGATTTCGCTGACGTCTTCGAGGCCATTGACGCCCCCGCCCCCGTCGAAGTCCGAGCCGATACCGACGTGGTCGATACTGGTGAGTTTGACGATGTGATCAATATGGTTCACGATGTCGGCTAAGCTGGCCCGTTCGGAGGCATAGACTTTCGCTACCGAGTCGGATTTGACAGCCATCTTTGCGCGCATCTCCGGCGTGGGCGACTTGCCAACGAAGGCCATACGCATCTGGGTTTTAGCGGCCCGGTGCGCTTCGGAAGGCTGACGCAAGTAATCGCTCACGAAATTGACCTGCACTACGCCCCCTTTGCTGGCAATGAGTTTAATCATCTCATCGGTCATGTTGCGCGGGAAATCACACAAAGCGCGGGCGTTGGAGTGCGAGGCAATGACGGGGGCTTTGGACAGCGTCATAACGTCGTAAAACGTGCTGTCGGCCACGTGCGATACGTCGATGAGGATACCGAGCCGGTTCATTTCCGATACGACGCGTTTGCCGAAATCGCTCAGCCCACCGTAAATCGGGCCGTCGGGGTCGGTGCTGGAGTCGCCGATGAGGTTGTTGGCGAAGTGGGTCAGGGTGATGTAGCGGCAGCCGAGGTCGTAGTACGTTTTAAGCATCGCGAGGTCGTCGCCGATGGGGTAGCCGTTTTCCATCCCGATGAACACAGCCCGTTTTCCGGCTTTCTCAATGCGGTAGGCGTTGGCGGGTGTGGTAGCGAGTTTGGCCAGTTCGGGGTGGGCTTTGAGAGCCTGATGAATCAGGTCAAACTGGTGCAGTGCATTTTCTTTGGCGCGGGCGTGACCCTCCGGCGTGCGCGGGCCCTGCGCCGTATAGACCGCAAAGAACATAGCATCCATACCCCCGTCTTTCATGCGCGGAAAGTCAATCTGCGATCCATCTTTTTTGGTATCGTGCCGCTCACCAACGTCGAAGCCCTCCTTCTGCAACATAATGGGTGCGTCGGCGTGGGTATCGAGCGTCAGAACGCGCTGATGGATTTTGTGCGCATCGGGCGGTGTGAGTTGGGCAGAAAACAGAAAGGACAGAAGCGGCAGGAAGGGTAGAATAGGATTCGTCATGGGCAGGTCGTATTGATACAGCTAAAATCAGGGGGTAAGCTACATCAAAACCGCCCAACCTGCAATGCGCCCACCCCGCCGAAACTTTCGGGTTAAATTAGCGATTGAATAGAGTATGATTGAGCGGGTGAGCGAATAACCTGCGGGAACACGCTGAAGCATCAGCTTTTTTATTCGCTCATTCACAATTCA
>JBBRUB010000064.1:0-10245 GCA_038248175.1 Cytophagales bacterium
CGGGCCATTATCTACGGCTCGGCGATGGCGTCGTTCTGCGTCGAGAAATTCGGTGCCGAACGGATTATGAACCTCACCCAGGACGAAATAGACAGCCGCGTACGTGAGTTCGTGAAGCTGTCAGCGTTTGGGTTGTAATCACAACCACAACACCGCCAGCGTAGCCCTGTCAGCACGATGGACGAGCAACGAACCGGACGAATCAGCTTTTACGGCGAGTTCGTCCGGTTTTTTTTTATTGAGGACAATCGTACCGCCGTCGGACCGCAAATCCCAGAGGTTCTCCCACAGAAATACGTTGATTCCCTTGCCGATACCCGTTTCGGGCTGGGCGCGGCCGACCATGGCGTAGCGCAGCCATGCCTGACCTTCGGTTAACTTGCCTGTGTCTTTGCGGGCATAGTTGATTACAATACGTCCCACCAGTCTTTATAATCGGCAGAGGGCTGATTTTTGGGTGATTCTGTGGAAGGACCAGGTGTCGGTTCGGATGACGGTACACGCGTTGGCTCCGGCATGGGCTGGCTACTCGTCTGTGAGCTTGCGCGGCCCAGTAATGTGTCTATGGTTTGACGCAGTTCGCGGCCCTGTTCAGGCTTGACCATCATCACAAAATTGGCGTAGCCCGTTACTACGTTGCGCAGATCGGCGTCCGGTGCCGAATTCCCCCAGCTCTTGCCAACCCAGCCGCTGTGGCCAATCTGGTGCAACAACGCCCGGAACTTCCGAAGCGTGGCCCGGTCAACCCCCGGCTTCTCATTGACAATTATGCCCGTAACGCGCTGCTGTCGCCCCCGGCGCATAATGGTCAGCTTGTCGGGATGCAGGACGAATCCTTCGCTGTCGATAATTTTCCGCATAGCCCACAGCACCTGTCCCACACGCCCCGCAGCCTCGCCAGACGCCGAAAAGGTCAGATCGTCAGCGTAGCGGGTGTAGGCAAAGCCAAAGGTATCGGCCATGCTCCGCAGTCGCCGGTCCAGTCGGTAGCCAATCAGGTTGGTCAGGGCCGGGCTGGTGGGTGCGCCCTGGGGCAATACCCGTTCGCCGTTGGCCACATAATACGTTTGTCCGTCAAGGGTGACGGCGTCGGTTTCCGATTCGGTGCAGAGCAGGGCCAGGATTGTCGCTATTGACTCGGCATAGCCCAATTTGACCAGCAAACCCTTAACGCGCGGGTAATTGATGGTTGGAAAGAAATCTTTCAGATCGGCATTGATGACCACCGACTGGCTGAGGTGCGGCTGCGCATTAGTCAGAATGGAGCGGTCGGTTACGAAGCCGTGGGCGTGTTCGGTAGGTTGAACGCGGTTCAGGACGTGTTCCAGTACCCAATACTGCGCGTTTTTCAGGCGGGGCATCGGCGCCGAGATGAGCCGCTTCCCACCTGATTTCTTCGGCAGATAAAACCGTTTGTAGTGTGAAACCGTCGATACGGCCCGGTGGAACGTCAGAAACCGCAGTTCGCTTAGGGTCAAATTCATAGCCTGCGCCAACGCCAGCGTACTCTCGAAATGCGGTAGCCCAAACTCAGTCAGGCGGTCGGGGTTAGCCGGGCCGGGTTGCAACCCCGCCGACACGCCTTCGCCCAGAAACGAAATGTCGGTTGTTCGTTTGATCTTCCAGGCCTCGGCGCGTTCTTGCAGACGGGCTTCCCGCCGTTCCTTGGTGTCAATGCGTTTCTTTTTGGCCTCGGCCATCCGCGCCTGCCGCATTTCGGCCAGTATCGCCTTGCGGTTGTCGTAGCGTCGCTGTTTGTCGAGCAGTTCATTTAGCTGCCGGTAGAGGTCGGCTTCCTGCGTAATAAGCTGGTCCGGTACGGTCGGCTGGTTATTGGTCCAGAAGCCAAGCCGTTTCATTTCGGCCAGAACAAAGGCATCTTTGGAGCCAAGTTCGCGGATGCGGTCGTAGATTTCCTGACGGGTCATGGGAAGAGAAAAATGTCAGGCCAAACCGGGAAGGGGTGCCGGAACAAGCCGGCAACTAATTGATGAGCAGACGCGCCGGCGAGTAACGGCCTTCGATCAAACTCAGGACTACGTCAATCAACTCCCGGGGGTCCGTACCTATGCGTTATTTCGCTCCGCAGGAGCCGCACAGGAAATAGCGCATAGGTACGAGACCCCCACAGTAACGATTGTACGTAGTGATGCGTGTGTAGTCAACTGGCACGAGCGACGAATCATCGCTCTTTCCCCGAAGGAAACGCAAGGTCTGCGCTACTACCCAACGCATCTGCCTATCAATTAGGGGGCAACATACGCCCCAATCCTCAGTTAGACAACAGATGATAAAAATTCGTTAATCGCCCAGATGCTGGTGCGCCATCCTGACGGCCAGTATGTGGGTACAGGGGCCTTGTCGCAATTTATTCTGCTGGTAAAAATTACAGTCGCAGGTGGCCTGTGCCAGCCGTTCGTCAGCGTCTATTAGTAGCGTTGGCGCGTGGGTTCGTCCGTCCGGCATCCGCACAATACCCGTCAGGCGCAGGCCGTTGGGAAGTAGTTCGGCCTGGACCCGTACCTGCCCGGTTGCTACCAGCGCGTTGGCTTCGGCTTCGCGCGGGTTGTCGAACCGGAGCTGGTCGAGGGGTAGCGGATCCTGGCTCAATTCACGTACCCGATACACGCCCGCCTTCAGGTCATAGACCGCCCGGCCCGCCTGCGTGTACATACCTAAAGCCGCCAGTACCGTTCGTTTGTCGAGGTTGAGCCGCTGGGCGAGGTCGTCCGGGCGGGCAAACCAGCTTTGTTTCAGTCCATCGAACACTGTTTGAGCCGTTTCGGGGTCAACCTGCCCGCGCGGGGCCATCAAATCGAAATTGCCCAGCCGCGACCAGTCGTTGGCCGACCAGCCCGACAGCCCCAGCGTAAAATTCATATCGCCGAGGTCGGCCAGCCAGAACGACGGCAGCCCCGTGCCCAGCAGATGCACCGTAAACTGCCGCGCAACGGGAATGAGCCTTTCGAGCGTCAGCAGCCGCCGACGGCCCCAAATACGGATTTCGATGGGTTCTGAGCCGGTATAAATCGAACGGGCGCACACCAGTTCTTTGCCCCACGGGTCGAACACAAGCCGGATGGGTTCGCCGGGCGTCAGACGAAAGCGAAGCGAACGGGGACCAGTCTGCTCTTTAAACCGGCGAAGCGTCGAGCAGATACCCGCCATGTCCATCGGGTGCAGATGCAGCGTAGTACCGGGCAGCGTCATGGCTGAACTGACCTGCAAAAAGCCCCGCACCCAACTGTCGGGTAAATCAATTTTCACTTCTTTGTATTCGTCTTCGCCGGTGGTCTGCGCCGTAAATCCGCTGGGGTCAATCGTGAACGCAGTGTCTTTGTAGTCGCGGATTTTCTGGAATTCGTTGTACAAATCAGCCGAGTAATCCACGTTGGTCGTGCCGCATTCAAACTCGCTGATGTGCCGGAAGACGTTATGACTGGCCGACAGCTTGCCATACGATGACTCATCCTGCGAAAAGCACTCGAAGAACACCTCATCGGGATGCACCGTAATAACCGGATCGAGTACGAACCAGGCGTCTTTATCGCGCTGGTAGAGGTAGTCGAAATATTTCTGCCGGGCGGTATAGTACGGCTGCATTTGCCGGTTCATGGTCTGCTGCACCGTCTGCAACTCCGTACGTAGCTGTTGAATCCTATCTTTCACGTCGCCAATTTCCTGGCTGGCCATGTAGTCGGCCAGCCAGGCCGTTTCCTGCTGGGCGGCCCATTGCAGATACGTCGTTTTGTCGCGGGGCTGGTAGCGCATGTCGGACACCACCACATCGTGCAGGGCCGAAATGGCCTCGCGAAAGGCCAGTTTTCGGTGGAGTTGCCCCACGAAGAACGTGGGCGTCCGGTTTACATCGGGTGCGAACGACATGCCCACTGACGTAGCATTGCTGACGACCGACGTACTGCCACCGAATTTATAGTTGAAGAGCATAAGTAGTAAAGTTAACGTTGGTGGTTCATCGGGTTTGGGTTTCCTGAAGGATCAGGGGTGTTTTGAGGGCTGGAAAGTGGATGTGTAAA
Organism: Cytophagales bacterium; assembly: GCA_038248175.1. GTDB lineage: Bacteria > Bacteroidota > Bacteroidia > Cytophagales > Spirosomataceae > Spirosoma. Next base: position 4,038 of record JBBRUB010000064.1, read on the forward strand.
TCGTGCAGGATGCGGATGCAGGTTGCTTTGTCGCCGATGGCCATTGTGGCCGAGAGTTCGGTCAGGAGCTTTACGACGTAGCGGGCGTTGTCTTCGGTTTTTTTGCCTTCCTGTTGCAAAAATGCCAGTACGCGGTCTTTAGCCACGCGGCCCCGGTGCGGGCGCATCAGCACTGATCGGAAAAAGAACGACAACGACCGCAACCGCTCCGGCTGATTGGCAGCGTACCGGGCGAGGTAATTAGTCGTAAACAACTGCACGGCGGTACCGGGGTGCTGGCTCAGCTTAAGCAAATAATCTGGCCCGTGTTCATCGGTGAAAAACCGGCTGATGAGTTCGCGGCCAAACGCCTGCACGTCGGGCCGGACCGAGTCGGCAATGGCAACCAGCGTTTCGGGCTCCCAGTCGTCGGCGGTGAAGTGCTGCGCAAAAAACTGCCGGGCCGTGTGCCGGGTATCGTCCCAGTTGGCGTCCAAAAGCCGGATGGCTTCGTCGCGCTCGTAGCGGATGCGGGCCACATTTTGCTCAAAAAACGCCCAGCACCATTGCCGCACGGTCAGCAACTCGTGATTACCGAGGGCAATAACCTGCCGCATGGTCAGATCGCCGGGGCTGGAGTACGTCGTCAGGGCGAGCAGGCCGGTTTCCTGCGCGGGTCTGAAATGGGCATATACTAACCGAAGTATGGTCGGCAAATCCAATTTAGCCAGCTCGGGAATCATAGAATCCTGAATCAGCGACGCCACCGCCTGATGAACACCCTCGTGGGCTTCGGTGCGGATGAGAATCGGAATCAGTTCGGGCAACAACGCCGACTGGTACGCCGGGTCATTCGCTATGGCATGGCTGTCCGTTACGCCACCCTGATTAGCCAGTTCCCGAACACCGGCGAAGGGACTACTCAGAATCTGCGCGAACAGACGGGGAGTTGGCCGAAGCCGGTTTTGCGCCATCAGCCGCACCGCAAACCGCTGTGTAGCTTCGACGGGAACGGTTAATAAATCGGCCAGTATGTGCTGGTCAATGTTCGTCGACACGTCGGTCAGGCGGCTCAGTACCGTATCGGCAACGTCATTGATGCGGGCGTTATTGGCGTCGGTATTGTCGGTAATCGTCAATAAAGTCGCCACCAGCCGACCCAGCACCGCCGACTGAACATCGGGCGCGGGCGGATGATGGCCGAGCAACTCCCGAACGCCCAGACGAATGTCGTCATGATCGGACAAAAGCAACTGCACCATAAACGTAGAGTCGGCCAGGACCAAATCGGCATAGTCATTTGCCATAGACAATCCCAACCAACGCACCTCGGCAATGGGGCTGTTGAGCAGGAGACCAATCAGCGACGGGTCCGGACTGGCACCGAGTCGTTTTTGCAGTAGTTCGACACCCCACCGCGCTGGTATCTCGAACGGCATAGTCAGCAACTGCTCTACCAGCGGCAGGGTTATTTTCGCTTCGATGGCGGGATAGTCGGGATGTTGCCGCAGGTTTTGGTACGCAAACACATGTATTTCATCAACCCGCGCCCGGACTAATAACTGCACATACGCCTGGGGCAACTGATCCCACAACTGCGGATACGGCTCTTCGCGCACCGGCGCAGTCTGTTTCGGCGAAGGCGTGTCGGACCCGGATTCGGGCTGGTTGCTGGATTTACCAAGCAGCGTAGCTACCCCGTCAAACAGCAGATTGAACAGGCCCCGATTCTGGCCAGAGGCCTCCGTTTGCGTGGATTCTGGCGACTGGTCGGGTACGACACGCTCCATCCCGGCGAATTGCCAGCGACTGCCCGTAAACTCCAGCGTTTTACCGGCCCCGTACAGAATCTGATTCAGCAGGATAGCTCGGGCGTATGCCGGAAACTGCCTTCGGTACTGTACGTAACGGCCCTGACCCCGGTTGTTGCTTTGCTCGTACTGCCATTCTGTACTCTCGAATGGGGCGGTGTAATCGGTGGCTTTGTCGTAGGCCAGCAGGACGGCGGTGGCAAATCGGACATAGCCTGTTTCGGTCTCGTCGCCCAGTCGTTGCAGGTCGGTTTTCATGCGCCGTTTCAGGTACGCCCGCGTCCGGTCTGAGTAAGCCAGGCGGCTGTTGGGCTTGCGCAGTTCGGCGTTTACCCGCACTTTCTGCCCCAAAGCCGCTATGTACCTCGGCGAATTACCGCTGTCCTCATCAGCGTAGTAATCAACACCGGGTTTGTTGTAAAAAGAAGGCGTTCGCTCAAACCGGCACGCCAGCAGTCCCGTGACTTCAAAGTCGTTGCGCAGTTCAGCCATTTTCAGGATATGACGCACGGCCCGGAAATAGCCCGGACGCAGCGGCACCTGTTTCAGCACGTCGAGTATGGCTGCACGACCCGACGGATAGACCGGCAGCAGCGCGTACACCAATTCCAGAACGTCATAGTCTGGGTGTTCGGAGCCAGTCCAGTCGGCCAGATTGGTAACGAATTGCGCTTCGTTACCGTCCAGCAGGGGTTGTCGCAGGGTGTCGGGGAGTTGGTCGAGAAACGTTTGGGCGTGTTGCTGCCGGTCGTTACCGGTGAGGAGCAGCATCAGGGTTTCGCCCGCCACCCGCCGGATTTTTGACGAGTACCTCTGGTTCGTAAAGTGATCCCGCACGGCCCGAATCGCCAGCACGTCGTCTGGATCGGCGCAGCGGGCAATGGCCCAGATGGTGGCGTAGCGAAACATATCGTCGGTGCCGGTACCAGTGGCCTGGTCCAGCAGCCGGACGAGAAACGGGGCTGCCGGTTTGAAGGCCAGCTGTCCCGCCCGCCACACTACCCGCGATGGTTTCCAGTCGGTTTTAAAATCGGTTTGTCCGTTGGCGAGGGCACTTAGCCGCCCTAAAATAGCCCCCTCCCGAACGGGCAGATCGTCGGCAATGGCGAGCGTCGGGGTTGGCTGAAATCGCTCCGCTTCATCCTGATAGCCCTTTTTACGTTTCTCGGCCTCCAGACCGGCAAACATGGTTTCGGCAGACGCCAGCGAAACGGGTGCGGTAGTTTTACTGCCTTCCTTGAGCGTGCTACCCCGGCGACCGTAGCGAAAGTTGACCACGTATTGCCCGTTACCTACCTCGGCCAGGTCCACCTGATATACTTTGTCGGAGTTTCCTTCCTTGAAAACGAGCGTTGTTTGTCTGACAACTTTCATATGGGGTATCCAGAAACAGTGTAGTAAAACAATGGAATGCCAAAATAGCACTATTTTCGGCACATCGTTTTCAATCATGCAACACAGTACGTTATGCAATTCAACAGAAAGATTGCCTTCATCACGGGCGCGGGATCGGGTATTGGGCGGGCTACGGCCCTCGCCTTTGCCAGTAAGGGAGCCAAAGTCGCCGTATCTGACATTAACGAAGCAACCGGGCAACAAACCGTCGAGCAAATTAAACAGGCCGGGGGCAACGCTTTCTTCGTCCGCTGCGACGTTGCCGACCCGGCTCAAATCGAAGCCGCCATCAACAAAACCGTCGAGGTATTTGGCCGGTTAGACATTGCCGTCAACAACGCGGGTATCGGTGGGAAATTCGGAAAACTGCTCGATCAGTCGAAGCATGACTTTGACCAGATGATGGCCATCAACGTTGGCAGCGTATTTTACGGAATGCAATACCAGATTCGGCAGATGCTGGCGCAGGACTCCCCCGGCGAAAACGCCACAAATGGTAGGATCGTCAACGTATCGAGCATTGCGGGTGTGCGTGGCATGCCGATGGGAGCGGTCTATAGCGCGGCCAAACACGCGGTAATCGGTCTGACCAAAACTGCCGCGCTGGAGTACGTCAGGCAGGGTATCCGGGTTAACGCCGTTTGTCCGGTTTATACGCACTCGGCTATGGTCGATGATTTGATTCAGGCCGCGCCGGGCATGGAAGACCGAATGCGCCGGATGATTCCGATGGGTAGGTTCGGCCAGCCCAACGAGATTGCTCAGGCCATTCTGTGGCTCTGCGCCGACGAAAATTCCTTCACCACCGGTCAGGCGCTGCAACTGGACGGTGGCATGACAGCGGGGTGAACTGACTACCCCGAGACCCACGACTGAAGTCATGGGCTGATAAAGCTACTGCCATTTACTAAGCCACTCATCTTCCTTAGCCCGCATGAGGGCCACTTCGTCATCGGTTTTGTCGCCGTAGCCGCAGAGGTGCAGCAGGCCGTGGGCCATGACCCGGCGCATTTCCTGGTCGGGAGCAGTGCCATGCTGGGTGGCGTTATCCAGCACGCGGTCAACGCTAATGAAGATGTCGCCGTCTGTTTTAGCGTCGGTTTCGCTGGTGTCGAACGTAATGATATCGGTGTAGTAATCGTGCTGAAGAAACTCGCGGTTGACCTGCAACAGGTGTTCGTCGGAGCAGAAAATATAGTTCAGGTCACCGGCGGTTTCACCTTCGGCCTGGGCCTGTTGTTTCAGCCACTGGCGGGTGTTCTGCTTCCGGGGCAGTTTATAATCGGTATCTTCGTTGAAAAACCGGATCATTCGGTTGGCGTTTGTTTAACGCAAAAATACGCCATTCACCCATCAAGCCTTTCCTTATGAACGCTATTCAGCTCATCGAAAAAAATCAGCCGCTGCAACTCACCAACGTACCCATGCCTGTTGCCGGGGTTGGTGAGGTGTTGGTACACATTCGGGCAGCCGCGCTCAATCACCGCGACGTGTTCATTCAGCAGGGTTTATACCCCGGTATCAAGTTGCCCGTTATTCTGGGTTCTGACGGGGCGGGTGTGGTGGCTGAGGTGGGCGAAGGCGTTGATCCAGTCTGGCGCGGGCAGTCCGTCATTATCAACCCAGCTCTGAACTGGGGTAGCAACCCCGCGTTTTACGGACCTGATTTTCAGATTTTAGGTATGCCTGCCAATGGCACCTTTGCGGAGTACATTGCCGTTCCGGTGAAAAACACGTACCGAAAGCCTGCACATCTATCGTTCGAACAGGCGGCTGCATTGCCATTGGCGGGGCTGACGGCCTGGCGGGCGCTGATGGATCGCGCCCACCTCCGTACCGACGTCGAGCCGGAGCGCGTACTCATCACGGGTACTGGCGGGGGCGCGGCCTTGTTTGCTCTGCAATTTGCCGTTGCCGCCGGGGCCGAGGTTTGGGTAACGTCGGGGTCAGATGATAAGCTGGCGCGGGCGCGGGAACTGGGCGCGACGGGGGGCGTAAATTACCACGAACCGGACTGGACCAAAACGCTGATGTCCCAAACAGGGGGTGCTAAATCAGGGTACTTCAATGTCATCATCGACAGCGCGGGTGGGGCAGACTTTGCCAAACTTATCGACGTAGCCGCGCCGGGCGGACGGATTGCATTCTTCGGTGGTACCACCGGAAACATTACTGATATCGTACCGTCGAAGGTGTTTTTCAAGCAGCTCAATATCTTCGGCAGTACCATGGGTAGCGATGCCGAGTTCGACGCAATGACGCAGTTTGTGGGCAAAAACGAACTTGTTCCTGTAGTTGATGAAGTGTTTCCGCTGGCCGACGCTGAGCAGGCTATTCGGCGGATGGACGCGGGCAAGCAGTTTGGTAAGATTGTGCTGACTGTGAGCGCGTAACGCGATGTGTAACATAATGTTTCTCTACGTTCACGAAATTTAATTTGCAAATAATTCAGTAAACCCATAGTTATCCACAGATTTAGTGTGGATAACTATGGGTTTATGCACATTTACGTGAAAGCCCACTTTTTAGGAGGAATGCACAGGCCAGTGGTTTTACCTTTGCCCCATGACCAATACCCGACCATCTGTTACGGACACAGTACAGGACCGCATAGCTAACCGGATGCAAACCGGGCTGCTGCGCCAGCTACGAACAGCCAACGGGCTTGTTGATTTCTGCTCGAACGATTACCTCGGCTTTGCCCACTCAACGGCCCTGCGTGACGCTATCCGACAGGCCGACACCCAACATGCCGACGCGCTGACCGGAGCCACCGGCTCGCGGTTACTGGCCGGGCAAACCGACCTTGCCGACGCCCTTGAAAATGACCTCGCCAAATTTTATCAGACTGAAGCCGCGCTGCTGTTCAATTCCGGCTACGACGCTAACCTCGGTCTGCTGGCCTGTTTGCCGCAGCAGGGTGACGTACTCCTGACCGACGAGTTGATTCACGCCAGTATGATTGACGGGGCGCGGCTTAGCTACGCCACCCGCCACCGTTTCCACCATAACGACCTAACCGA
>JBBRUB010000065.1:0-10130 GCA_038248175.1 Cytophagales bacterium
AAGAGGTGTCTAAGAGTAATCGGGTTCTTAGGTTCAGTAAGTTGTCCATTAGATAAAATTGGGATTTCGGTCATTTCTGGCAATAAGGTGCTCAAGTCATCATCTAATCCTATTTCTCCACGTTCAACCAATTGCAAGGCAGCCACGCTTGTTATCAATTTGGTCATTGAATACAGTCGGAAGATGTGATTTTCTGTTACTTCCTGATTCCCTGTCCATTCTGCTTTTCCATAGACAAATGAGACTTCTTCATTCTTTGTGTTGGATGCAATAGCAACTACAGCGGGCAAATCATTCGTATTCATTGCCTCGTTCATAAAAGATGTTACTTGCTCTTGAGTTGGAAAGTTTACACCTTTATTTTGTTCCATTTGGCAGCCTGAAACGAGAATGAGTAAAAAGATAATTTTAAGAGCAGATTTCATTTTGTTTTTTTTGCTTGATGGTAACGTCCATATTTACGAAAGTTCTGATTAATTTCGCGCAAAGTTTCGTAAATATCTGCTATGTCGGTAAGTGCTTTATCCCAAAACAGATTCGAGAGAAGCCCGACCCGGTCGCAGATTGTCAGCACAAAAAAGCAGGGATTACACTAAATCTCCAAATCCGTTACCGCTTAAACAACTCGTCCACCATCAGGGCTAAATCGGGGACAGGCCACGCTTCTCTGCTTTTGCCATCATTAGGCCGTCCTATTTCGAGCCGGCAAGCAGTTCGGTCGGCTGCGGACGTTTAAGCGTTTCCATGTTGGTTGTTGTTTTGTGCTAATTTACGAAAAAATCAATCCCCTGACCCTCCCATGCGAGCCATCCTTTGCCGCGCGTTCGGCCTGCCCGACACGCTCATTTATGACCAAAACACCCCCGCGCCAATCCTCGAACCGGGCAAGCTGCTGATTGATGTGAAAGCATGTAGCCTGAACTTCCCCGACACGCTGACCATCCGAAATATGTACCAGTTTAAGCCGCCGATGCCGTTTTCGCCGGGCAGCGAGGCATCGGGTATCGTGCGCGGGGTCGGTGAGGGCGTTCGGCACGTGAAGCCCGGCGACCGGGTGTTTACGTTCGGTTCGCACGGCGGCTTAGCCGAACAGATGCTGACCGATGCGCGGGCCACGTTCCCGATTCCTGACTCGATGGATTTTGTGACCGGCGCGTCTTCGATGTATGCCTACGGAACGTCGTACCACGCTCTGAAAGACCGCGCCCTGTTGCAACCCGGCGAAACGCTGCTGGTGTTGGGGGCTGCCGGTGGGGTCGGTTTGGCGGCTGTTGAACTTGGTAAAATCATGGGCGCAACGGTAATTGCTGCCGCTTCGACAAACGAAAAATTGGCCGTTTGTCGCCAGAAAGGGGCCGACCACACTCTCAATTACACTACCGAAGACCTCCGCCAACGCATCAAAGAAATCACCGGCGGCAAAGGTGTTGACGTAGTGTATGACCCCGTTGGTGATACACTCGCCGAACCCGCCATCCGGTCGATGGCCTGGGGCGGGCGGTACTTAGTGGTTGGTTTTGCGGGCGGTGATATTCCCAAAATCCCGCTCAATCTGGCCCTGCTGAAAGGCTCAGCGCTGGTGGGTGTTTTCTGGGGCCTGTTCACCCAAAAAGAACCCGCGCTGGCCCTGAAAAACACGCAGGACATTGCCGGTTGGCTCACGCAGGGCCGGTTGGCTCCGCACATTCACAAACTGTATTCGCTCGAAGAAGCCCCGCAAGCCCTCGCCCAGATGCTCAACCGGCAGATTATTGGGAAGGCCGTTGTGGTGATGGATGACAGCGTGACGATACCTAAGCCAGTTCTGGCAATCACGATACCCGAACCTGCCGAAGCACCACGTCGAGACGGTAACAAATTGATTTTTAGAGATATCGCCCAGCTAAAAAGCTACGTTGGGCAGGAGATCGGCGTGTCTGACTGGGAAACGCTATCGCAGGAAACCATCACCGCCTTTGCCGATGCCACCGGCGACCATCAGTGGATTCACGTGGATGCAGAGAAGGCCAAAACCGCGCTGCCGGGCGGCAAAACCATCGCGCACGGGTTTCTGACGCTTTCGCTGTCGCCCAAGTTGTCTTACGGGTTGTATGCGGTTGAATCGGCCACGATGGGCTTGAACTACGGCACCAACAAAGTCCGGTTTGTGTCGCCGGTTCCGTCGGGAAGCCGCGTCAGAATGAGACTGACGCTGAAGGCCGTTGAGGTTGGCCCCGGCAACGCCCGCATCGTGACTGATGCCGTGTTTGAGGTTGAAAATCAACAAAAACCGGCCTGCGTTGCCGAACTGATTTCGATGATTTACGAGTAGATTGGCATGACGACTGGGGAGAAAATTCCCCGGTTTTTTGGCACTTTGGGCCTTGCCGCCTTTTTTCGGGTCGAAACCTACCGAAAACGACTTGATTCTATGCGCTTGACTCCCTTCCTGCCGCTTTTTCTATTCCTATCAACGGCTTCTGTTCTACCCGCCAATGCCGCCCATGTATCACCCGTTGACAAGCCTGGAAATACCAAATCATCCCTGTCGGTTAATGCCCTGCTGACCTACACCCGTCAGCATCTGCACATCCGGTATCGGTCGGGTGGCACATCAACGCACGGATTCGACTGTTCGGGCTTTACGCGCTTCTGTTTTCAGCGGTTCGGCGTTCGGTTGCCCCATTCGAGCGCGGCACAAGGCACCGTTGGTCAGGCTGTTGAGACGGAGAGAGCGCAGCCCGGCGATCTGATTTTCGTCAAAGGACATTCCCGAACCGGCGCACGAATCGGCCACGTCGGGCTGATTACCCGGATCGTCAACAACCGTATCCAGTTCATTCATTCGGCCTGGGATGGCGGCATTCGTTATGATTATGCTCACGCAGGGTATTACCAACGGCGATTTGTGGGCATTCGCCGAGTCGGCAACCTGCTGGCTACAAATTGATTAACTCTTTATGTTAATCGCAGTGTTGTGCCGATATTGGGCTGGCCCACATTATCGGCGTGGCAGATAATCACCTGTTTCACCCCGTTTTGCAGGGCGGCAAAGGCATTGTCTAACTTGGGAATCATGCCTTTATTGATGGTTCCGGCGGCTTTATGTTGTTCATAAATGGCGGGCGTGAGTTCGGGAATCACGCTGCTGTCGTCGTCGGGGTTACTCAACACGCCGGGCTTCTCGAAACAATACACCAACGTTACCGCATTACGGATTGCCAGATCAACGGCCAGGGCCGAAGCCATCGTATCGGCGTTGGTATTGAGCAAGTTACCGCCAGAGTCGTAGGTCAGGGGCGCGAAAACCGGCACGAGTTCCTGATTCAAAAACGCCTGCAACCGGCCCGAATCTACCGCGTCAATATCACCCACAAATCCGTAATCTATCGCGCCAACGGGCCGTTTATGGGCCAGCACCAGCCCGGCATCGGCCCCCGTCAGGCCAATAGCGTTGACGCGCCGGCTTTGCAGCTTTGCCACGATTTGCCTATTCACTAAGCCGCCGTAAACCATCGTCACCACGTCGAGCATGGCCTGATCGGTGATGCGCCTGCCATTGATGAGCGTGGTTTCGATACCGAGTTTTTCGGCAATCTGCGTGGCAATTTTCCCCCCGCCATGCACCAGAATCTTGTCGCCTTTCAGCGTGGCGAAGTTGGTCAGGAAGCGGGCGAGCGCGTCGGGGTTGTCAATAACGTTACCGCCAATTTTGAGGATTGTAAGTGGGTTCATCGTAAAATAGCTACAGGCAGGTCACCCTGAGCGAAGTCGAAGGGCGGCCCGCCTGTAGCTATTTTACTGTTCAGAAGAAGACAGTTAATCAGCCAGCCGCCCTTCGACCGCCGGGCGGCCCTGTACGCTCAGGGTGATGGACTAATTAACTGTCTTCTTCTGGTTTATAATTTTTATGACTTGTTCCGTTCATGCAGACTGCTAATTCTTTCAATTTATCAAAATCGCCATTAATCAGAGCCTCTTTCTTCGTTCGTCCCCACCCTTTTATCTGTTTTTCGACCGAAATAGCATCGTCAGGGCTCAAAAATCCATCACAATATACCAGTTCGACCAGCCGACGACGATGCGTGTAAGCAGTCGGGTGCAAGCCGGATTCATGCTCGGCCAACCGGCGTTCCGGGTTATTGGTGATACCTGTATAGTAGGAATTATCGGCGCACCGCAGAATATAAACGTACCATTGTTTCATATAGGAGGGTGGTTTCGGGTTCCGGTCTAACGGGCGTTAGCCGCCCTTCGACTGCGCTCAGGGTGACTAACGCCCGTTAGACCGGAACCTACGAATGTTATAATAGTGACAATAAAACTTCTTTCAGCACCGCCTGTGCCGACCATTCGCGGTTGGCGGCCTGCTCAATGACGAGACTCTGGGGCGAATCCAGCACGCCGTCGGTCACTTTCATATTCCGGCGCAGGGGCAGACAGTGCATAAACTTTCCGTTGTTGGTGCGGGCCATATCGTCCATAGTCACCACCCAGGCCGGGTCTTGGGTCAGCACCTGCCCGTAGTGCGTGTATGACGACCAATTTTTGCCGTAAATAAAATCTGCACCAGCAAAGGCTTCATCGCGGTTGTGGGTCACGCGGGCGTTGCCAACAAAGGCTGGGTCAAGATCGTACCCGTCGGGATGGGTAATCACGAGATCAACGGGCCGGGCATTCATCCATTCGCAAAACGAGTTGGCAACGGCCTGCGGCAACGGTTTGAAATGCGGCAACCACGTCAGCACGACCTTGGGACGGGCGGGCATGGCGGGTGTTGCCCGGCGTACTTCCTCAATCGTGATGCAGTCGGCCAGGGATTGCAGCGGGTGGCGCGTGGCTGATTCGAGGTTAACAATTGGCACACCTGCGTACTTCACAAATTGGCTCATGACCTGTTCGCGGTAGTCGAGGGCGCGGTCGCGGAGGTCGGCGAAGGCGCGAACGGCCAAAATATCGCAGTAGCGGCCCATCACGGCGGCTGCTTCTTTAACGTGTTCGGCCTTATCACCATTCATGATGATGGGCCGTTCGGGGGTTCCGTCTTCCATCTCAAGCCCCCACGAATCCTGCCCGACGTTCATCACGATAACGTCCATACCAAGGTTTCGGGCGGCTTTCTGGGTGCTTAGACGGGTGCGCAGGCTGGAATTAAAAAACAACAGGCCAATTGTTTTGCGTTTACCGAGGGTTTCGTCGGCAAAGGGGTTGGCTTTGGCATCGAGACCGCTCTGGATGAGGGCATCGAGGTCGGATACATCGTGGAGGGAAAGGAAATTAGTCATATCAAACGCAGAGGTTTTTTTAACACAGAGGTATGGAGGTTTCACAGAGGTCACGGAGACACTTGGAACGGTATAAACAGAGTGATTACAGCAGGTCAATAACCATTAGCGATACGCCTGATTCCTTTGGTAAGAACGGCCACATTAAAGTTTACAAGAAGCCCTAAGCGGCAGTTTGCCAATCGCAAATACGTTAGCGTTTGTGCAATATGAACATCATTCAGAGCCTCAACAGCTTTCAATTCAAGTATTAGCTGGCGCTCAACAAACAAATCAAGTTTAAAACCAACATCTAATTTTATCGCATCATAGATAACGGGCATCGGCTTTTGTCGCTCAAAAAACAAGTCAGCATTGTCTAATTCGTAGCTTAAACATTCTTCATAAACTGATTCCAACAAACCTGGCCCCAGCCGACGATGCACTTTAATTGCCAGCCCGATTACCTGCTGAGATAACTCATTTTCAGTCATTTGAGAGAGAAATTTTAGAGACGAAAAATTTCAATATAGAAGTAAAAGGATTTTGAGACAGAGACAACGGAACCACACAGAAATAAATCCTGTCTCCTGAATTTTTTATTTCTTTAAAGCTCTGTGGTCTCCGTGTGATCTTTGTATCTCTGTGTTAAAATGTTCTGTGACCCTGCGTTAAAATCCCGCTGCGTTTAAACTTACTCTCAGCCCCTCCAGAAACAAATCAGCTTCGGCCATTCCTAGTGCTAATGACGGCAAGAGCCGCACCGTATTTTTGCCCGAAACACCCGTAAAAATTTTGTGATCAAACAGCAGTTTATTTCGCAGGTCGTTCACAGGAAAGTCATATTCGATCCCAATCATCAGCCCCCGACCCCGAAGTTCTTTGTAGCCGCCGATGTCCTGAATCCCTTCGGCTAAGTACGCGCCGACGGTGGTAGCGTTTTCGATCAGATTCTCGTCGTGCATGATGTCAAGCACGGCAATGGCGGCTGTACAGGCGAGGTGATTGCCGCCAAAGGTAGTGCCGAGCAAGCCGTAACTGGCGGTAAATTTGGGCGAAATCAGGATGCCGCCGACCGGGAAACCGTTGCCCATACCCTTCGCCATGGAGATAATATCGGCTTCGATACCGCTGAATTGATGCGAAAAAAAACGCCCCGACCGTCCGTAACCGCACTGCACGGCATCGGCAATCAGCACGGCCCCGGTTTCGTTGCACCGCTGGCGGATGGCCTGCCAAAACTCGTCGGTCGCCACGTGAATCCCGCCAACACCCTGAATACCTTCGACAATCACAGCCGCCGTTTGGTCGGTAATGCCGTCGTGAATGGCTTGTAAATCATTGAATGGCAAGAAGGTAACGTGTTTATTGTAATTCACCGGAGCCACAATACTCAGGTTATCGGTAGCAGCAACGGCCCCGGCAGTGCGCCCGTGAAACGCCCCCGTAAATGCCACCACACCCGTCCGGCCCGTATGAAACGAGGCTAATTTCAGCGCGTTTTCGTTGGCTTCGGCCCCAGAATTACACAAAAACAACGCGTAATCAGCGTGGCCTGAGAGTGCGCCGAGTTTATCGGCCAACTCCTGCTGCAACGGAATCCTGACCGAGTTTGAGTAAAACGAGATTTTGTGGAGTTGGTCGGTCAGTGCCTGCACGTAACGCGGGTGCGTATGGCCAACCGAAATCACGGCATGACCGCCGTACATATCGAGGTAGCGGGTGTTGGTGGTGTCCCAGATGTAGCTGCCCTCGGCCCGAACGGGTTCGATGTCGTTGAGGGGATAAACGTTAAAGAGCGTTGCCATTCGCAGAAAGTCGGTTGTGTTGCCGAGAAAGTAAGCCGTGAAGGTACGAAATTAGTGCAGGGTCTGAATTGCCTGAGCAACGGCAACCGCATGAAACACCAAGCAGAAATGGTCGCCGGGAACCTCGGTGTAGGCTTCACCGGGCGGACGAACAATGTTGTCGGCAATGGCATGAATCCGCAAATCGGGGCTAACGGTCAAGGGAGGCACCGGCGCAAACAATACCGACAGTTGCCAGGCAACGTAGGCCCGGCGCATGGTCATCAGCCGGTCGAGCAGTCTGAAATTCAACGCCTTTGACTCGGCAAACGGGTATCGCTTTTTAACGAAATCAATGGCCGATTCTGTTTGCAGCAGCCCACTGTTGGCCAGAAACCGCAGCGTTCCCGCGTGCTGAACCGGCGAAACCACTTTGCGCGGATCGGTGAAGGATGCAATTTGAACGACGGTTGCCCCCATCACGGCTTTGATATGAATGGCAATCCAGCCGCCCATCGAATGGCCGATTATCACGTCATCGGCAGTGATATCGTACTGCTTTGCCAGAAAAACCGCCAGCGCACAGGCATTGACGGGCGTTCTGGCGGGCCAGCGGTCAAACTCGGTTTCTACGCCGATAGCCAATACGGTATCGAATGGCAGCAGGGGCAGCAACACATCGAAAATGGTCGGGTCTTCGGCGTAGCCGTGAATCAGAATCAGGCGTTTCATGGAGAGGGAGCGTTAAAATCAGCATGGCCTATCCACCCATCTGTAATCTCTGCGGCTTAGCGTGCCATTTAAATCGCACGATAAACGCCTTCTTCGGCTAAATACGTCTCTGCAAAAACCGGGCGGGCTTCGGTTAAAAACGGCTCGATCTCTTTGTAGCGCGACGAGAAATGCCCGATTAACAACCGGCCAGCGCCTGCCCGTAGCGCAATGGTAGCCGCTTGCCGGGCCGTGCTGTGATACACTTCGTTGGCCCTCAATGCGTTGTCTTCCAGAAAGGTGGTCTCGTGATACAATAAATCTACACCCTGCACTAACGGAATAATTCGCTCATCGAACCGGGTGTCTGAACAAAACGCATAACTGCGGGCCGGGGAGCCGGGCGCGGTGCAATTGGTCACGCTAAACAACACGTCGCCTTGCTCGTCAAGAATATCGTGTCCGTCTTTGAGTTGGTTAAACCAGGCAACGGGCGCATCGTCGGGCAGGCGGTCGCGGAGGAGTTTGCGCCGGGGCGGTTTCTCCCGAAACAGGTAGCCGGTGCAGCCAATGCGGTGATCGAGTGGGATGGTTTCGACGGTCAGTGATGGATGGTCGGTCAGGAGTTGCGCGGGTTGGTTGGGGTCAACGGGCGTGAAGTGCAGCGGGTATCCCAGCCGGGTGTCTGACTGCCGGAAAATAGTGGTCAGCACATCGTCTAACCCAGCCGGGCCAAACAGAAACAGGTCGTCGGTGCGCCCGCCGAGGTTGAGCGTTGAGAGCAGCGGGGCCAGCCCAAAATAGTGATCGCCGTGCAGGTGGCTGATAAAAATATGCCGCAACCGGCCGGGCCCGATTTTCTGCTCGAGCAGCCGAAACTGTGTGCCTTCGCCACAGTCAATTAAAAAATAGTCGCCATCGTGGTGCAGGAGTTGGGCCGTTGGGTGGCGCAGCAGGCTGGGCGTGGCCGACCCCGCGCCCAGCACCGTGAGGCCAAAAAGAACGTTGCCCGGCGACACGTCGCCCGGTGCAGGGTCGGCGTGGGTGATTAGGTCAGAGGGCACTGTCTGTCCCATCGCCGAGTTCTCCGTCATATTGGTCGTCTCCCCCACTGAAATCGTTCTCTAACTCGTGCAGAAACACGGCATCAACCGCTTCTTCGAGACTGGGCATGATGGTGAGGTCAATGATGTTGGCTTTGTCTAAGGTTTCGAGCATATCGTCGTCCTTTGTAACCAGCACCAGAATACCTAACTCGTTGTAACACTGCCGATTAATTTTTTTAATAGCCGTTAATCCGGCGGCATCAACGGTTTGCACACTGGCGAGGTCAACGATGAGGTTACTGTAACTCTCGCGGAACAGGCTGCGGCTTGTGGTCTCGAACGTGGCCGGGATATCGCCCGTAAAATCGGCTTCGGCCAAACGAATAAGTGCGTATCGTTCTGACTTCTCGATTGTATGATTCATAGATCAGGTTAATAATTAGTTGCCCCAAATGTCGGAAAGAACGGTTGTTTCGCCAATCTTTTCCCCAGTCTGTGTCTTTCCCGACTGGAATCATGGCGTATTGAGGGCGTTACCCACCGTGCTATCAACAAGCTGTTAAATCTATGTTTGTTACAAATACCTCGAAACACCCCGGCAACCGACAGCTAAAATTAGCTGATTTTGCCGGCTGGTTGCCGGTAGATTTTTTTGGTTTTACGCTGAACTCTTGTTACTCTGAAAACTATATGAGAACGACAACATTACTGAAACTGTGGATAAGTGGACGTTTGGTGGCCGGGATGTTGCCCTGACCTACGACCCCGTAACCGAGAGCCTGAAAGGAACCTATACTGATATCTACAACCGCCTTACTGTGCTGAGCGGGCGGGGGTAAAATGAAACTCTACCGGATCAGGCTTAAATCAGACACGACATGCTGCAAAAACGCGCCGGTTTCGCTGGACGTAACGGGGCAGGCAATCCGGGTGGTACGATTCACCGCAGAAGTCACAGTTGTTGGCTACGGGCAACGCATGCGCCACTGCCCTACCCCAAAGCACCACGCTGTATGTGACGCAAACGGTTTATATCCTCGGCGTTGAACTCAACAACGGGGAATTATTTATCTACTGGGGAACGGTTGCGATTTTACGCTGATAACCAGGGTTTACTCCGTGATAACACCGACTTTTGTCTAAAATAGGCCCGGTTGTATCGCTGTTTACGCTATGGATTTCTTCAATACGCTTCTTCTTTTGCTCGTCGGCTCCGGCGCGGGATACGCCATTGCCAACTCCCTGCGGAGCAAAACGCCCGAACGTCCCGCCGTCAGAACCGATGCTACCGTGCTGCTCGAACGTATTGAAAAGGTGTTTAAGGTGGTGATGGCCGAGGGGTA
>JBBRUB010000066.1:0-10041 GCA_038248175.1 Cytophagales bacterium
GAGGTTTGGTCAAAGCAGGCATTTTGGCTACTATTGTCGTCAGGGAAGTGAAGGCTTCGCTCATGGCGTGGTTGGTTTAGGATGTCAGATACCCAAAACTACCACGCCTTTGTTATGGCCCCAAAATCACCGAACTATTGTAATCACAGAGACACAAAAAAAACAGATTTTTATACACTAACAGTAAGCTACTTACTCATATGTGTTTTTTTGCCTCTCTGGTTAAATAAACCGATCCGGTTATTTTTTAAAAATCCAATCGTTGACCACGTGAAAGCATACAAAGAACCATGGATTCGCAACCGTGCTGTGGTGCAGCAGGCTGAACAGTGGCACCGGCAGGGATTACTGACCGACGCCCAGATTGAGGCTACCCGGCAGGAATTTCCGTTCAATTTCCGGCAGACAAACGGATTCCTCGAAGTCGGGCTGTTTTTGTTCACCTGCGTGGCCGTCATGGCAAGCTATATGCTACCCGCGTCAATTATCCTCGCAGTGCTTGACGTCATTGATAACGAGCGGATTGTATATGGTCTATTTAGTCTGGTAGCAGCTGCGGTAACATGGTGGCTTGGGCAATTTATCATCAACCACCAGCAACTTTACCGGAACGGGGTTGACAATGCCTTTGTAGCCATGCTAACGGGCTTTCTTGTGTTCGGCTTCGGCCAGTTTATGCCCCAAAACCTGACACTAAGCAGTTATTGCCTGCTCACCCTGCCGCTCTTGCTGGCCGTAGTCTGGTATTATGGCGACACCCTGATTACATTCATTGCACTGACTACGTTCTATGCCTTTGTGTTCGACGGGATGCTGAAGGTTAGCTGGGGCCAGTCTGCGTTACCCTTCGTAATGATGGCCCTATCGGGCGGGTTGTACGCGCTGGCCCGCCGACTGGATTCCTCACCGTATTATACCGATCCGATGAATCTGGTGCAGTGGGTTACGCTGATTGTACTGGCCGCCAGTGGCAATTACTACGTAGTGCGTGAGCTGAACGGGCTGCTACTGGAGCCAACGCCCGGCCAGCCAGCCTCTGCCAACGCACCCGAAATTGCGTTACCGTGGCTGTTTTGGTTTCTGACATTCGCTATACCACTTTTTCATCTGTACCGGGGCTTTACCAAAAAAGACCGGATGTGGCTCATTCTGGGCGCGCTGGGACTGACGGCTGCCGTATCGACCGTCCATGAATACGTGGCCCTGCTGCCGCTCAACGTGGCTTTAACGCTGGGTGGAGCCGCGCTGATTGGCGTGGCCGTGTTTGGCATTCGTTACTTAGCAACGCCCCGGCACGGCCTGACCGACGACCCTGACGCCGAATCGCCCGACCAGTTTTGTGTCAACCTCGGCACCGCCGTAGCCATGCAAGCCGCAGCCGGAGCGCAACAGCACCCAAAAAACGATCTGCACTTCGGTGGAGGCAATTTTGGCGGGGGCGGCAGCGAGGGGAGTTACTGAGGAAAACAGGACAGTTCCACCCGCCTTTGCCGAAAAAGTGCTACGTTTGGCCCCGCAACCAACGACCATTACGTCGCATGAGAACTGTAGATTCATATAATTTTACCGGCAAAAAAGCCCTCGTCCGCGTTGACTTCAACGTTCCGCTCGACGGTCAGTACCATATCACCGACGATACCCGCATCCGGGCCACTATTCCGACCGTGATGAAAATTTTGAACGACGGCGGCTCGGTCATTCTGATGTCGCATCTCGGTCGTCCAAAAGGTGGTCCCGAAGAGAAATATTCGCTCAAACACATCCTGCCCGCCCTCAACGAAGCGTTTGGCCGCGATGTAAGGTTCGCCGATGACGCCATCGGTCAGTCGGCCATAGACCAGGCAGCCACGCTGCAACCGAGCGAGATTCTGCTGCTCGAAAACCTGCGCTTTTATAAAGAAGAAGAAAAAGGCGACGTAGCCTTCGCCGAAAAGCTATCGAAACTCGGCGACGTATGGGTGAACGACGCCTTCGGTACGGCCCACCGCGCCCACGCCAGCACGGCAGTTATCGGCCACTTTTTTACGGACCGCGTGGCTGGCTACGTCATGCAGGCCGAACTGGACAACGCCAAAAAAGTGCTGGAACAGGCCGAACGGCCCTTTACGGCTATCATGGGTGGAGCCAAAATCTCTGATAAAATCCTGATTATCGAGAAGTTGCTGGACACCGTCGATAACCTCATCATTGGGGGCGGCATGACTTATACATTCACCAAAGCGCAGGGGGGCAACATTGGCAAGTCGCTGCTCGAAGCCGACAAGCAGGACCTCGCGCTGGAAATTCTCGACAAGGCGAAAGCGAAAGGCGTGAACATTTACATGCCCATCGATAACGTCTGCGCCGATGATTTCTCGAACGACGCCAATCGCCAGACCGTGGCTACCGGTCAGATTCCCGACGGCTGGCAGGGGTTAGACATCGGCCCCGACACGATCAAGCAGTTTACAGATGTTGTTCTAAACTCGAAAACCATTCTCTGGAACGGTCCGATGGGTGTATTTGAGTTTCCAAACTTCGCGCATGGTACCGACGCCATTGCCAAAGCTGTTGTGAAAGCCACCGAAGAAAACGGCGCGTTCTCACTCATCGGCGGGGGCGACTCGGCTTCGGCAGTCAATCAGGCGGGCTACGGCGACCGCGTCAGCTACGTCTCTACCGGGGGCGGTGCGCTGCTCGAATACATGGAAGGCAAAGTGCTGCCGGGCGTAGCCGCGCTGCAATAACGGTTTACAATGCCGCCCGTGCTTTGTTGTCAATGCTGTTTTTGTATTCGTGGCGTTTGAACGACAATGCTTTCTGAAAAAACGACCTGGCCCGCGCCCGGTCGTTTTTTTGTTGATAGACATAACCCAACTGCAAAGCCGCCGATGCGCCAAATGACAGTTCCTGCTGCCGACCGGCGGGAGTGTCGGTCAGGGCAAGGGCGCGGCTCAGGTACGGGATTGCCGAGTTGGGATCATTTCGGCGTTGGTAGATTCGGCCTAACCGGTAATTGTATTCGGCGCGTTCGGTTAAGGTTGCAAAACGGGCTTCGATATAGGGTTGCAGGTAGGCCAGCGCGCTGTCGGTAAAGCCTCCGTCGGTGGCCAGCCGCGCCCGCATCAGCACTTTCTGATTGGCCGATGCACCCTGCTTCAGATACGCTTCGGCAAACCGCTGAGCCACCTTGTCAGACTCGACCGACGTTCGGCCCACGCGTGTAACCTGCTCCAGAAGGGCGCGGCCTTCAGCGTCTGATACCCCCGCGTGTTTAATGGCCAGCCAATGACAAAGAAATTGCTTGTACCGTGTTTCTTTCATAAAATTCCGTCCTTTGTAATGACTCAGGAATCGGTGAAAATGCGTTGTTGCTGTTTGGTACTGCCCTTTTTGCAGATAAATATCGCCCGTAATATTGTTGATAATAGGCATTGGTACGTAGTCAGAACTAGTGGGACGGCGGCTGAGGTACGCCAACGCCTGTTCGCTGCGGCCCTGCTTTTGTTCGGTAATGGCAGCAAAGAAGTGGAGCAGCAGATTGTCGGGATTCTCGCGAATGAGTTGCTGAAATATCCGCTCGTCGGCATCGGTAAACTGAACCACGTATGCCCGCACCAGCAGGTCGATCAGCCGCGCTTCCAGCCCAAATACAGCATCTTGCTGCGCCCGATTGATTTCGCGCTGTCCTTGCCCAATACTCCCCCGCAACCCCAGCAGTTTGGCCACCCAGGCGTAACTGTCCGGCACGGAGCCAATCAGGACGTGCAGCGTCCCCAGCGATTTGTACGTAGGCAAAAAGTCAGGAAATCGCTTCTGGTTGTCCGTCAGTAGCCGATACGCCCGAATCACATCCCAGCTCGCACTTGTTTCCTTGCCGGATTTAAGTTTGGCAAACGCCCAATGTAGCCGCACCTCAGCCAGCAGCACCCGCTGCCAGGGGGAGGTATCATCCATCAACTCCAGCGCGTCGATCCGTTCAGCTTCGCGGTGGCTGAGCTGGGCAAACAGACGGTCATCGTCCGACGTAACGAGCAGGAGCATGTCGGCGTAATCGTCAATAAACAGCCGAGTTCCGTTTTGTACCGTTTCCCGGGTCAGTATTTGCCGGGCGGGTATCAGTCGGCCTTTTTGCAGATCGGCATAGGCTCGTTGCAAACCCGGTGTCCACGCAAAATCCTGAGCGTTCAGGGGAGAAACGGAAAGTAACAGCCACAAAAAAACGACGGATAAACCCTGGTTTCTGGTTAGAAAGTCCTGGTTTATCCGTCGCATTTCTTCGTTGTAGGTTACGTCTATCCGCGTCCGCGACCGGTTAGTGCGGGTTCGGGAACGCCTTCTACGTCGGCAAAAATCCGTCCGCAGTGTTCGCAGACAATGATTTTCTTCTTGTCTTTAATGTCGGCCTGCCGCTGCGGGGGTACTACGTTAAAGCAGCCGCCACACGCACCACGCTTCACCATCACCACGGCCAGACCGTTGAGGGCATTGCCGCGAATTTTATTGTATGAGTTCAGCAAACGAGGCTCGATGGTATTAGCCTGCTTGTCGCGCTTTTTCAGGATATCTTTTTCTTCTTCCTGACTCTCTGCCGTAATCTGATCCAGTTCGCCTTTTTTGGCTTTCAAATCTTCTTTACGCTCATCCAAAGCCGCCTGAGTCGTTTTAATTTCTTCTTCCTTACCACGTACCCGAAACTGAGCTTCGCCAATCTTCTTGTCGGCCAGTTCAATTTCCAGCGACTGCAACTCCGTCTCTTTCGTAATGGCGTCGAACTCGCGGTTGTTGCGGACGTTCATCTGCTGATCTTTGTACTTGGCGATCAGCTTATCAGCGTCTTTTTTGATGATACGGTTCCGGTCAATTTCCTCGTCAAGTGTCTTGATTTCGGCCTGAAATTTACCAATCCGGGTTTCAAAACCGGCAATGTCGTCTTCCAGATCACGCACCTCTTCGGGCAGACCACCGCGAATTTTTACCAGTTCGTCGAGTTGAGAATCAAGGGATTGCAGTTCGTGAAGAGCGTCTAATTTTTGCGCAATCGTCAGTTCCATTCGGAATAAAGTTAGTGCTATGTGAAATACCGAACCGGGTTGGTATCCGTTTCTGATAAAATAACCGCAAAGTTAAGGAATTTATCCGCCAAAAATCTGCCAATCTGTTCTTTCGTAATGACCTCGCTTTCGTAATGCCCAATATCACAAATGGTTAGCCGGTTTTCAGCGTCGAAGAATTCATGGTATTTAAAATCGGCAGTAACAAAAGCGTCGGCCCCGGCCCGGATGGCGTCGGGCAGCAAAAAACTGCCCGATCCGCCACAAACCGCCACCCACTTCACAGGCCGGTCGGGCAGCGCAGTGTAGCGAATAACGTTCAGATTCATCTTACTTTTCAGATAGCTGAGCCATGTTTGTCCGTTCATCGGCTCCGGCAACTCGCCCACAGCCCCGCTCCCAACGGTTTGATTGGTATTGTTGAGCGGATACAGATCATACGCCGGTACCTCGTACTCGTGGGCGTCAGTCAGGGCCGCTACCACCGTGCGTTCCAGATGCGTGGGCAACAGCACCTCAAGCCGTTGCTCCAGCACCGTCTCGTCATGCCCTACGCTGCCCACCACCGGGCTGGCCCCGTTCAGTGGCCGGAACGTACCCGTACCGCCCACCCGAAACGAACAGTGATCGTAGGTGTCGATACGCCCGGCCCCGGCTTCCCAGATGGCCGTCAGCACGGCGGGCAGGTTATCGGCACCCACAAACACCGCGAGCTTGCTCAGCATCTGCGCTTTGGGCGACAGTATGCGCACATTTTGCAGCCCCAGTTTCTCCGCAATGTTGAAACTGACGCCCCCGGCCACATTGTCCAAATTAGTGTGAATAGCGTAAATGGCCACGTCATTTTTGATCGCTTTAATGACCGTCCGTTCCACATAATTTTTGCCGTTCAGTTTTTTCAAACCCCGGAACACGATGGGATGGTGCGCCACAATAAGATTACAGCCCCGCGCAATGGCTTCATCAACAACGGCTTCGGTTGTGTCGAGCGAGACCATCACACTCGTTATGCTGGCGTTAGGATCGCCCACAATCAACCCGGCGTTATCGTATGATTCCTGATAAGCAAGCGGGGCAATGGTTTCGAGATGCGTAGTTAGTTCGCGAATAGTTGGCATGGTGTAAGGGCGTTTTATGATTTTTTTGTCATTCCGAAGAATGAGGAATCTCATTGTAACAAGAGGTTCTGACTACGAAGAGATTCCTCATTCTTCGGAATGACAAAAGAGCCGAACGTCTCCGCCCGGCTCTTTCTAAAGAATCAAAATAAGGTTTATTTTTCGTCGATGACTGCTTCGGGCTTCCGCACCGTGATGGTCAGTAACTCACCTTCGCCACTGTAATCGGCTTCAATTACATCGCCGTCTTTGAGTTCGCCTTTCAGGATTTCCTCGGCAACGGGGTCTTCGAGGTACCGCTGAATGGCCCGGCTCAGCGGACGCGCACCGTACTGCGGATCGTAGCCTTTCTCAGCTAAGAAATCCTTGGCTTTCTCGGTGAGTTCAACGCGGTAGCCAAGACTCGTAACGCGGCCCAGCAGTTTATCCAGCATCAGGTCGATAATCTTGTGGATGTCTTCGCGCAGCAGCGAGTTGAACACAATCACATCGTCGAGACGGTTGAGGAATTCCGGCGAGAACGCTTTGCGCAGCGCACTCTGAATGGTACTCTTCATCATCTCGTCCTGACTCTCTGATTTCTTGGTTGCGAAACCAATACCGGCACCGAAGTCTTTCAGATCACGCACCCCAATGTTGGAGGTCATGATAATGATTGTGTTACGGAAGTCCACCCGGCGACCCAGACCATCGGTCAGGATACCATCGTCCAGCACCTGCAACAGGATATTGAACACGTCGGGGTGGGCTTTCTCGATCTCGTCAAGTAACACCACGCTGTACGGCTTCCGGCGTATTTTCTCCGTCAACTGACCGCCTTCTTCGTAGCCCACATAGCCCGGAGGGGCACCTACCAACCGGCTGACGCTAAACTTCTCCATGTACTCCGACATATCGATCCGCACCAGGGCGTCGGCTTTGTCGAAGAGGTAGCCAGCCAGGACCTTAGCCAACTCGGTTTTACCAACGCCCGTAGGCCCAAGGAAAATAAACGAACCGATGGGTTTCTTAGGGTCTTTGAGGCCGACCCGCGTCCGCTGAATGGCCTTCACGAGTTTCTCGATAGCCGACTGCTGCCCGATCACTTTACCTTTCAGTTCGTTGCCCATGTTCATGAGCTTCTTGCCTTCATCGTTCGAGACACTCGTAACCGGAATACCCGTCATCATAGCCACGACTTCGGCCACGTTTTCTTCGTTTACCGTATAGCGACGCTTCTTGGTATCTTCTTCCCACGCCTGTTTGGCGCGGTCGAGCTGGTCGATGAGCCGTTTTTCCTTATCGCGAAGCTGAGCCGCTTCTTCGTACTTCTGGCTCTTGACAACCTGATTTTTCTCTTTCTTGATGTTCTCGATCTGCTCTTCCAGTTTCAGAATATCTTCCGGCACCGTAATGTTCGAGATGTGTACCCGCGCACCCACTTCGTCCATAACGTCAATGGCCTTATCGGGCAGGAACCTGTCTGAGATGTACCGCTCCGACAGCTTCACGGCGGCTTCAATAGCTTCCGGGGTGTAGTTGACGTGGTGGTGTTCTTCGTACTTGTCCTTGATATTATTCAGGATCTCGATAGTCTCGTCAATCGACGTAGCATCGACCATGACCATCTGGAACCGGCGGGCCAGGGCACCATCTTTCTCGATATACTGCCGGTACTCGTCCAGCGTGGTGGCGCCAATACATTGAATGTCGCCACGGGCAAGGGCAGGCTTGAACATGTTCGACGCATCGAGCGAACCCGACGCACCACCCGCTCCCACAATAGTGTGCAGTTCGTCAATGAACAGAATGACTTCGGGCGATTTTTCCAGCTCGTTCATCACGGCTTTCATGCGTTCCTCAAACTGCCCCCGGTATTTGGTACCGGCCACCAGCGATGCCAGATCGAGCGTAACGACGCGCTTGCCAAACAACACCCGCGATACCTTCTTCTGCACAATGCGCAGGGCCAGACCTTCAGCGATGGCGGTTTTACCAACGCCCGGTTCGCCAATCAGGATCGGGTTGTTTTTCTTCCGGCGGCTCAGAATCTGGGCCACGCGTTCAATTTCTTTTTCGCGACCAACGATGGGGTCAAGTTTGCCGATTTCAGCGAATTTGGTGAGGTCACGGCCAAAGTTATCGAGTACCGGCGTCCGCGATTTCTCGGAGCCTTTGTCTTTGCTTTGACTGCTGCTGCCACCACCAAACATGCCCCGGTCGTTGTCGTCATCGTCGGTTTCGGGGCCCATCACCGGACGGCTTCCCGAGGATTGATATTCCAGCATTTCTTTGATGACTTCGTAGTTGACGTTGAACTTATTCAGAATCTGCGTACCCACGTTGTCTTCGTCGCGCAGAATCGAGAGTAACAAATGTTCGGTACCGATGAGCGGGCTTTTGAAAATCTTGGCTTCGAGGTACGTGATCTTGAGCGTTTTCTCCGACTGACGGGTCAGCGGAATATTGGCTAAGTTCTTCACGTTATTCGTGGCCGTTCCGCGGGTTGCCTGTTCAATAGTAATGCGGAGTTCATCGAGCGACACGCCGAATTTCTTCAGCAGCCCGATGGCTACGCCTTCGCCTTCGCGAATCATACCCAAAATCAGGTGTTCGGTACCGATGTAATCATGTCCTAAGCGCAAGGCTTCCTCGCGGCTGAGCGAGATCACTTCCTTGACGCGGTTTGAAAATTTTGCTTCCATTCGATTTGGTGCTCTTCGGGTAAGCCTGTTACGAATTCAACGAAGAGTTTTAAGGATTTGTTCGCCAGGGAAGAGAGTGAAAGAGTGAAAGGATGAAAGAGTGAAAGAGAGACAAAAAACGGCGATACAATCGCCCTCTCACTCTTTCATCCTTTCGCTCTTTAAATACTGAAGAGCGTCTGGTCCCTGGCAAAATAAGAGGTCGATAATGCTCAGGTTAGGTACAAAATTCTGACCAAAGTTCTGCATATACGGCTTTGGGTGGTAGAATAAATGCATTGCGGGGCCATTACGCGGGTTTATGCGGGACCGGGCGTCAAAGAGGCCGGGCGGAGGTGTTTTTTCATAGCATTCTGTCAGGTTTAGTGGGGTACTTACCCTCAGTAGTTTAAGACAAAGTGTCAGCAATTCAAGATTCAGATCGAACAAAAATGGCTGATTTCGCCGAAGTACCATTTCAAAATCAGGGGCATAGTACTCAAAAAACGGAGCCTTTCCATAGGCAGCCTGTACACTTCGCCAATGGTGGCTTCGCCAGGGTTGCCCGTTGTCGACGCGCAGATCGCGGATGGGCTGATGCCGGACTCCGTGCTGTACGGGTACCGTGAGTACATCAACTTTGTTCGCGGTCAGCACATAGCACCGATTTCTGTAACTTTGCTTCTGATACTGCTCGTGCGCTTCGATCTGTACCCTACCCGTTTGTACAAGCCCCGTCATATAATCCAGGCAGGGCAGGTAGTGTAAATCAATGAGTAACTTATCAGGGGCAGGCTGAACCGGGTACTTTTCCAACACAATCTATCGTAAATATGGTCAAGTAAAGGAAAAAATCAATACCTGACACTACTTTTAGCGTTTTTTAATGGTTTTATGACGGAACCACGCCACTGATCTGCCGGTACGGTTCCATAACCCAGTACATGTTCTTTTTTCGTCTCTTATCACGTTCTCCCTTCTGGCTGCTTTACGGCATTGCCGATGTGCTGTATTTTCTGCTTCTGCACGTAGTGCGCTACCGGCGTAACGTAGTGCTGAATAACCTGCGGCTGTCCTTTCCCGGGAAAACAGCTGCCGAAATCAACCGCATTGCGCGGGGGTTTTACCGTAATCTCACCGACCTGATTGTTGAGACCATAAAAATGCCCGACCTCACGCCCGACGAACTGCGTCAGCGCGTCCGGTTCACCAATGCGCATCTGGTGC
>JBBRUB010000067.1:0-10037 GCA_038248175.1 Cytophagales bacterium
CCCAACGCATCAACCCCGACCTGTTCGCCCGCTGCGAAACCGCACTGGTCAACGACGTCGAACCCATGACCGTCACCGCAGCCGAGCGCCACATCGCCCAATGGACCGCCATCGCCGAGGCCACCCGGAACGCCCAAGCCGCAGATGTCGAGCTGCTTTTTGCTGACAATGAAAGACGACAGCATCGACGGGATTTACGACACGCTGAAACAAACTGCCAAAATCTCGCAGTCGGCGGGGGGGATTGGTCTGAGTATCCACAACGTGCGGGCCACGGGAACGTACATCAAAGGCACCAACGGTACCAGTAACGGCATTGTGCCAATGTTGCGTGTGTTTAATGACACGGCCCGCTACGTAGATCAGGGTGGGGGCAAGCGTAAAGGCTCGTTCGCCATTTATCTGGAACCCTGGCACGCCGATATTTTTGACTTTCTGGACCTGAAAAAGAACTCCGGCAAGGAAGAAGGCCGCGCCCGTGATCTGTTCTACGCCCTCTGGACGCCTGATTTGTTTATGAAGCGCGTGGAAGACAATGACGTGTGGTCGCTGTTTTGCCCGCACGAATGCCCTGGCCTGGCCGACTGCCATAGCGAGGAATTTGAAGCTCTTTACGAACGCTATGAGCGCGAAGGCCGCGCCCGCCACACGATAAAGGCGCAGGAACTGTGGTACAAAATCCTGGAATCGCAGACCGAGACGGGTACGCCATACATGCTGTTTAAGGATGCAGCCAACAAGAAATCGAACCAGAAAAACCTCGGTACCATCAAGTCGAGCAACCTCTGCACCGAAATCATCGAGTACACCGCGCCCGACGAAATTGCAGTCTGTAACCTCGCGTCCATTGCCCTGCCCAAGTTCATCAAACGCGACCCCGACGGTATCCTGCGTTTCGACCACCAGAAGTTGTACAACGTGACGAAAACGGCGACGCGCAACCTGAACAAGATCATTGACGTCAACTATTACCCCGTTGAAGAAGCCCGCCGGAGCAACATGCGCCACCGGCCCATCGGTATTGGGGTGCAGGGTCTGGCCGACGCGTTCATCATGCTGCGGATGCCGTTCGAATCGGATGAAGCACGGCGGCTGAACGAAGATATTTTCGAGACGATTTACTACGGAGCCATGACCTCCTCGATGGAGCAGGCGAAGGAATTCGGCCCGTACGAAACCTGGAAAGGCTCACCCATTTCGGAAGGTATTTTCCAGTTCGATATGTGGGGCGTAACGCCAAAATCGAACCGCTGGGATTGGGAAACGCTGCGCAAAGACGTAGTGGAGCACGGCGTTCGTAACTCGCTGCTGCTGGCTCCCATGCCGACGGCCTCGACCTCGCAGATTCTGGGCAACAACGAGTGTTTCGAACCCTATACGAGCAACATCTACACCCGGCGCGTGCTGTCGGGCGAGTTTGTGGTGGTGAACAAGCACCTGCTCAAAGACCTCGTGAAGCTGGGCCTGTGGAACGACGCTATGAAGAACAACCTGATTCTGGCCAACGGCTCGGTGCAGGCCATTCCGAACATTCCGCAGAACATCAAAGACCTCTACAAGACGGTCTGGGAGATCAAGCAGAAGCACATCATCGACATGGCTGCCGACCGGGGTGCGTTTATCTGCCAGTCGCAGTCGCTGAACATCCACATTCAGGATTCGAACTTCGGCAAGCTGACGAGCATGCACTTCTATGCCTGGAAAGCGGGCCTGAAAACGGGTATGTACTACCTGCGTACCAAAGCCGCTTCCGATGCCGTGAAGTTCACCGTGGTGCAGCCCCAGGCCGAGCCACAACTGGAGCCGGTCATGGCCGAGACCATCGCCGTTGAGAAACCCCTTGACTACGTGCAGTACGCCAAAGACCACGCCACCAACGCCCAGCCCACCCCCGTACCGATGGTCACGGAACTGGAGCAGCAATATGCCGCCATGACCTGCTCGCTGGACGACCCCGAAGGTTGCGAAGCGTGTGGGAGTTAAGATTCCGCCGTTTTATGGAATTAAATTATTGTACGGAAACCTTCTCTACGGGAAAGGTTTCCGTACAATAATTTAATTCCATAAATTACTATATTATAAGTTGGACAAGTAGATGGTACTTAAGTTAACATGGATAGTTTTTTTGAAGATGTATTTGTTAAATGGAGAGAGGAAGCTAATGATTTGGGCTTATTATCAAACTTTGACAGTTTAGTTATCAATGAGAAAGTGAATTTTATCGCAAGAATGAGCATGAAATTTCCTGTCGTGTTGACTAGTAGAGGATTTACCACAGAAATATCCTCTTATTACGATTCGGATGATGAAATGACGGGTAGTGTGATGGATAATATATTAGCGTATGAAGAACATGAAATGGAAGTAGCTGACCGGACGGAGGAAGGCGAAGAAGAATATGAAGAAATCGAAGATGACGATGAAAATTCTGAAAATTATATTATACCTAAATCAATTTCAGAATTTTCGGATACCCATTTTTATGAACAACTTTCTACGATAAGATTTTTTAGACTTCAGCTGTTTGATGAAAAATACAGTTTTTATCGTTACCCAAACTATATTGAAGAGGATGATCAATATAAAAAGGAAATGATAAGGATGTGCAAACAATATGGAGCCCCGTTTCACAGGTTCGAAGATATGTATGGTCATAAATTGAAAGTTTTAGACTTCGAACCGTTAATGCAAGAATTAGACGTGATGTTTATTACTACGTTGAAAAAGCCTGTTGAAGAGATTCTAAAACAAGAACGTGGTAAAATTAATAATCCGATAATCGAATTTGGAGACTCTGATGATCCATATGTAATAGTATATGCTCAAGATAGAAATGCCGCTAAATCGATAGCAGAGAGTTTCATAAAAGATGAGCTTAAAAGTGGCAAAGACGTATTTATTGGCCGCGGATTAGAAATGAGCGATAATAGATATAAGTTTGTTTACTTGGTTCTATGAGGTCTATGCCTTATATTGACAAACAGGGCTTTCTTATAAAACCATCTGTTGAGTCAGAAACTGGATCAGCGTGGTGAATTTGTCGGCGAAGAGGTCCAACTGAGCCGCCATATTCTTGACACCCATCCCCTCTAACAAGTTGATAACCAGCGTGCGAAAGCTGCTCAGAAGCCGGTTAACCTCAACCTTGCCGCTTCGTAGGTTGTCCTCGGATAAGGTCACGTCGCGTTTGTGGTGCATCACTTCAACACCCCAGTGACCACGAATCGCATCGAATAACTCATCCGCCTGGGCCTGACTACTGACCACTTTGTTACTGACATAATAACGCAATTCTTCACTGACCACGCCTGACTTTTTGCGATTCCCCACCACACAAAGTAACGTACACAGGCCTGTCTTCTGCCAGCGCGCGGCTATCAGGGAAGCCTTCAGCTTAAAACAGCGGTAGTGGCGTTGCTCAACCCGCCCGTGCTTCTTTTTAGGGGCATCAACCCGCTCATAATCAGCGGTCTCAAACAGGTCTGTCAAGGTACATGACTGATACAGTTTAGGCTGATTCGGCTTTAAACCGACCACGTACTGACCCGTTGCGCCGTGAATGAAGGCCAGCGTCGACGGCATCAGATGCAAGGCGTCCAACGAGAGTTTCTGATGAGCCAGGCCCTGGGTTTCGATGAGTGAAGCCACCGCCGGGCGTTCGCTTTCTTTGGTGCCAGCGTAGTAGGTCTGGGCGACCACCTGATGGGTTTGGTGGTCCAGGGCCGAGACTACGACATCACCTCGGGTGTGGCCAGTTTGGATACTGCCACGCAGTTCCTTGCCGTCCAGGGCAAACCATCGTTTCTGTTCTTCACTGAGGACAACGTTAAACCACTCAAATAGCAGTTGAGCGAAAAGGACTCCGTTCACTTTAGCCAGGAGCAGCGGGAGTTGAGCACGTGATATAGGCTGATAGTCAGTAAGTTGCTGTGACTGCAGCAGGCTATCAAATTGATTGACCATATGCCTGTGCAAGCGGGAGAGACTGCCATCCCGACCACAACACAGAGCCAGAATGAGTCCTGTGAGGACTAAAGCGAGCGAATGCTTTTTCCCCCGGTTATCACGCATATCCAGTTCTGGTGTTTGGGCGAGGAGTTGAAAAAAGGTGGTAGTTTTGGCTGAGCAAGGGAGAGTAATCATCGTTTTTGTAGTCTAAGCAACCACAAAGGTATAGATTACGACCCTTTGCCATTTTTATAAGAAAGCCCTGTATTGACAAACAGACTTCATATTGAAATATATAGATCATGACGACTCGGATCAGATGATAGTAACAAATATTTCTTATAAAAACTATAAGGGAGTGTAATCTTTGCAGGGTTAGGCTCTTTTATAAAAGCTTACAGCTACCGAACCCTTTTAACAATAGAACCGAAAGGTAATTTCACGGTTACGCGGTGCCTGCGTTGCCCGGTTGCATTACCTACGGCGAGACCATTGACCAGTGTATCACCAACGTGAAAGAAGCGATTGAACTGTATATTGAAAGTCCTGGAAATAACTGAAGATTATGGAATTTCGATTGGATCGCACCGCTTTTCACGCTGGGACGCACGAGGAAACCGAGCAGTATCATAGACAGCACCAACCTGAAACAATGGCTGAACGGCTTTGGGCGGTTGCATACCTGAATAGTGTTGCCTTTAACTATGACTTGAACAACCCGCCCCGTTTAGACCGTACCGCTTTTTCCGCCCGCCAACACGCGAATAGAAATGGCTAATATCTTCAAACCCGATTTTCGTGATTTCCTTACCGCATTACGTTGACAGCAGGTGCATTACCTACGCCAAAGAAGCTATCGAACTTTGTACTTAAAGTCTCGTAGCCTACGGTGAACCCGTTCCAACTTGCTGATAACTGGCTATTTTGATTCTGAAAACTGCTTCTTGTATTTGTTCCTCACCAGTACCGACTGGCGTTTCTGAGAGAACGTCTTTCCGAACGTAACCAGCAAGTCAAGCTCTTCGTCGGTAGCGTGTTCACATAGATAGTCGCTCTCTTCTTTGGTCAGATGCAGGGAATCATCAAAGGACCGATCAACGTAATTGTTGAAGCTGTCAGGGCCGAAAAGTGGTTGAGGAAGGCTCGCTAACTTAGCTGCCATTTCGGGGTCCATTGGGGTGAAAACTGGCTTTACTAAACTCATCGGATTTTTGGTTTTAGCCAACCATGTCGGCGTTCAAATACACTTTCATCAATCCCTCGGCACTTACCGTCGGCGTGGCGTAAGGAATGCCATTACGGTTGGAGAATTCCAGTAAATACTGGTTGTTCGGGCCGATGTCCAGGACGGTGCCTACGTCGCCCCGGCGCAGGTTGTGTTCGGGAATGGGTTGCGTAAGGGCCACGACATCGTGCAGGTGAAGAGTTTCCATAGTAAGGTCGGTGATTCAGATATACAACGATTTATCAAATCTAAAGTCTTTTACTCATTCATGCGTCTCCTAACTATTTTCCTGCTACTCACTACCACGACGTTTGGGCAGACGGCGTATGTTGACTCGATTAACCGGCATCGGGATGCGTATAGGGCTGATTTTCTGAAGCCGGGTAATGGCCCGCTGAAGAACGAAGCTGATGTGGCGGGGCTACGGTTTTTTGCGCCCGACTTCACGTACCGCGTTATTGCTACGGTGCAGCGGATTACCAATGCCGAGCCGTTCGATATGCCGACGTACAGTGGCAAAACCAGTCCGTACGTGTCCTACGCGGTGTTGTCGTTTATGCTCAATGGGCAGCCGTGTCAGCTAACCGTGTTTCGGAGTTTGCGACTGGCTACCAATCCGCAGTACCGAGATTATCTGTTTCTGCCGTTCAAAGACGCTACGTCGGGCGGGGAAACCTACGGCGGGGGCCGCTACCTCGATTTGCGGCTGGGCAACATCCGCGATGGTAAACTGCTGCTCGATTTCAACAAAGCGTATAATCCCTATTGTGCCTACAGCGATGGGTATTCCTGCCCCATTCCGCCCGCGGGCAACCGGCTGACGGTGGCCATCGACGCGGGCGAAATGACCTACGGGCGCGACCACTGACGTGTGTGTCGTTGCAGTTTCATGGTCCGGGTTTGAGCTACATTCTACTCGATCTTCTTTTTGGCTGGCTCTTACAGGCTTGACAAGGTGACTTTGTCACGCCATTTTCTCAAGCTGATTTCCTTCCAGATAGGCAAGTGTACCAACAATAACTATCTGAAAAAGCAGGGCAGTAAGCCCAAACGTTGTTACGCCGGTATAATGAACGTACAGCAAAGCAACACTAAGTAGTGTCCAAAACCAGTTCGCTCCAATCAGTAGTCGAAGCAAAGGGATGGACGGGTTTCGCTGGGTAGTAGCCAGTGTAAACGCAGCCGTTGCGTAAAGGATGTTTGCAAGCGAAACAAGAATGATGAATGGCTGCGACAAGCCTAAGAACCCTTCTAACGGACGAAAAAATACAAGGCCAGTAAAAGCAGTCAACCCGCCCAATATAAAGTCAGCCCGCAGGATATTCTTGAGGTGACGTGTATTTTTAATGGTGTAGCCCATGCCAGTTTTCTTCTGCAAGTACCTTAAAATCCTGCTGCCTGTCCGTCTTTTCTGGATTCGGTGGCACCGTGATAGACTTTGTTTTTGGCATCGTACATAATGGCCTGATAGCCCCCGTAGCCACCGAGTCCGTAGCCCACCCGGTGGCCCATGCGCATGAGGTCGCGAATGGTTTCGTAGGAGTAGCCCGATTCCAATTTGATCTGGCCGGAGTCGGTCATGCGCTCGCCGGTCGGTTCGGAGGAGCCTTCGTGGTCAATGCGGGGGGCGTCGCCGGCTTCCTGCGGATTCATGCCGTAGTCGATCATGTTCATAATAATCTGGACGTGACCCATCGGCTGAAACGCCCCGCCCATGACGCCGAGGGTCATAAACGGTTGCCCATCCTTGGTCACGAACGCCGGAATAATGGTCTGAAACGGGCGTTTGTGGGGTGCGAACGTGTTGTTTTGCCCGTCGGTCAGGCTGTATAACTCGCCCCGGTCCTGAAGCATGAAGCCCAGCCCGTCTGGCACCATGCCGGAGCCGAAGCCCCGGTAGTTGCTCTGGATGAGCGAGACCATATTGCCTTCGTCGTCGGCAACGGTCAGGTAAATGGTGTCGCCATCTTTCAACGCGGGGTTTCCGGCCTCTACGCGACTGGCGGCCCGATTATCGTTAATGAGCTTACGCCGTTCGGTGGCGTAGGGTTTGCTGATGAGTTCGGCCACGGGAATTTTGGCGAAGGCCGGGTCAGCGTAGTATTTGGCGCGGTCTTCAAAGGCGATTTTTTTAGCTTCTACGAATTTATGAATGTGTTCGGCACTGCCCCAGGGAATCTTCGAAAAATCGTAGCCTTCCAGCAGGTTCAGCATTTGCAGGGCCGCAATACCCTGGCTGTTGGGTGGCAACTCCCACACGTCGTAGCCCCGGTAGTTGGTCGAGACGGGTTCTACCCAGTCGGAGGTATGGTCGGCGAGGTCTTTCGCGCTGAGAAAGCCGCCGTTTTTCTTCATAAAGGCGTCGATCGTGCGGGCAATGTCGCCTTTGTAAAACGCATCGCGGCCACCCGTTGCAATTTTCTCCAGCGTATTGGCTAAGGCCGGATTTTTAAAGATTTCGCCCCGTTTTGGCGCGGCTCCGGTGGGCGCGTAGGTGTCCATGACGTTCGGGTATTCGCTAAACCGCGCAATCATCGACGACCAGTAAAACGCGGCTTCGTCATGCACCGGAAATCCCTCGCGGGCGTAGCGGATGGCGTGGCTCAAAATCTCGGTCATGGGCTTTTTGCCGAACCGCTTGTGCAGCGTAAACCAGCCATCTACGCAGCCCGGCGTGGACACCGGCAGCGGCCCGTCGCTAGGAATGTGCGTCAGCCCGCGTTTCTGAAACTCGGCCAGCGTGAGCGAATACGGCGACCGCCCCGATGCGTTCAGGCCGTACAGTTTTTTTGTTTTGGCGTCCCAGACAATCGCGAACAGATCACCCCCAATGCCGTTCATGTCGGGTTCTACCAGCCCCTCCATAGCATTGGCGGCAATAGCAGCATCAATTGCGTTCCCCCCAGACCGCAACACGGCGATGGCAGCCTGCGTAGAGAGCGGGTGCGAGGTGCAGGCCATGCCCTGCTGAGCCATAACTACGGCACGGGTGGCAAAGGTTTTACCCGTAAGCCGGTCCTGGGCAGGGGCGGGTAACGTCAACCAAATCAGTACGTAAAGGACGGGTACAAATTTTTTCATGGAGATGAATTGGAAAGGGCCAAAAAATGCCACGACGGACGACATCGTGGCACAAGATAACGAAAGACCCGGAACCGCTACGTCCTGGGCGTCAGACAACATTTCTACCGCGTTACTTCGGAGGTTTGCTCTTCCAGCGTCAGCCCCAGCACTTCGCTGGTTTGGCGACGGAGCCGGTGGCCAAGTTCGGGATTATTGGCCAGCGACTGGCCGTAACTCGGTATCATCTCTTTCAGTTTCTGCTGCCATTCGCCGGTGGCAACTTTATCGGTGAAGCAGGTTTTGAGCAGGGTCAGCATGATCGACACGGCGGTTGACGCGCCGGGCGATGCACCGAGCAGAGCGGCAATACTGCCGTCGGCAGCACTCACCACTTCGGTGCCGAATTCCAGTACCCCACCCTCGTCTTCGTCTTTTTTGATAACCTGCACCCGTTGCCCGGCAAGTTCCAGCTCCCAATCTTCGAGTTTAGCATCCGGGTAATACTCACGCAGCGCCGATAGCCGGTCGTTGGGCGATTGCAGCACCTGCTGAATCAGGTATCTGGTGAGCGAAATATTGTGCAACCCGGCCATCAGCATCGGAGCCATGTTGCTCAACTGGATCGACTTTGGCAAATCGAGGTACGAACCGCTTTTCAGAAATTTGGTCGAAAAACCGGCGTAGGGACCAAAGAGCAGTTCTTTCTTTCCGTCGATCATGCGCGTGTCCAGATGCGGTACTGACATCGGGGGGGCGCCCACCGATGCCTTACCATACCGTGGAAAAGGTAATTCTGCTGGAGGGCATCATAGCGTTTACGCAGGAAATCGGCGTTGTCATACCCCCACACAAAGCTCATATGTGGAATAGAACGGATGAAATCGGGTGCGTCGCTCAGAAACCCTTCCTGCACCAGATGCGACCAGAACTGCCTGGACTGCTCGAACGATTCCACAATTTTTACGGCCTTGCCGATGTCGATGGTACCGTCTTCGGTTTCGGGCGTGTAATTCAATTCACAGAAGGCCGAGTGGCCCGTACCGGCGTTGTTCCAGGCATCGGAGCTTTCGGTAGCAGCGCGGTCGAGCCGTTCATAAATGCTGATAGTAAGGTTGGGCTAGAGTTTTTTGAGCATCACGCCGAGGGTCGCGCTCATGATGCCTGCGCCAATCAGGATAACGTCGGGGCCTTTTTCGGTTGTACTTTTATGTTTTGCCATGTTGAGTCGGGAGCGTATTGCTTTCTTTCCTATAAAATAGGCGGGTCTGTCGTTCCGAAACCGACTAATAACTACGCTACTGCAAAGCTGATAAACTTGGCTTCAAATTGATAATCTACCATATTTGTACGTAAGAAACTCAATTACAAACCAGTATGAAAACGAACCTGTGCGCGGGTGTAAAAGATGCGGTAATCACGACGGTATATGAGCGATTCACAACGGTGATGTAATCGTATTTTTGTCATTCCGTATTTTCTGTCCTTCCGACGAAGGAGGAATCTCAACGCAGCCACACGTTACTCTACATAGAGATTCCTCCTTCGTCGGAAGGACAGAAAATTCAAATAACTAATCCAGTTTCCCATGCGCCAACTTTCCTTCCTGCTCCTGTTCATTCCCGCCCTGACCAACGCCCAACATACCCGCTCAGGTGACCCGTTTGCGCATACGTTTTCTATCGTGGCCCGCGACGAAAAAACCGGCGATATGGCCGTTGGTGTGCAAAGCCACTGGTTTTCGGTTGGTACGTCGGTGTCGTGGGCCGAAGCGGGTGTCGGGGCTATCGCTACGCAGTCGTTC